>NZ_QUAE01000005.1:0-272117 GCF_003386945.1 Halobacillus trueperi
AGTGCATGGTGAGACCCCGCAGAGCGAAGCTCGAGGAGGCTCACCGCGCTCCCACGGAAAGCGAGTCATTCCCCGCAGCCCCATATCCACTCAACAATAGTCTCGAAACTGAGTCTTCAAGAAAAGGAAGCTTTACTGGAATAGAGGCTGGGGTTAAGAGTTTCATGATATGATTTGTAAGACACAGGTAAAATGTAAAACAAGTGAGCCGTTCAGCAGCAATTACACCATATGTGATGGAATGGTTGTATCTACAGCCGGTTATAGTATGGTTTTGCCGCTCCAGACTCCTTCATACAAGGAAGAGGGGATAATGATGAAACAACAATGGTTGGACTGGTTGAAAGCTTTTCTTATCGCCGGCGTATTGGCTGTGATCGTAAGAGTGTTTTTGTTTGCGCCCGTCGTAGTCGAAGGCCCTTCCATGTTGACCACCTTACATAGCGGGGATCATTTGATTGTAAGTAAGCTCAATTATAAAATTGGATCGCCGGATCGTTTTGATGTTGTTGTATTTCATGCAACAGAACGTAAAGACTATATCAAACGGGTGATTGGCCTCCCTGGTGATCACATTGCCTATGAAGATGATCAACTCTATGTGAATGGAGAACCCGTGGACGAGCCATTTCTTAATGAACGGAAACAGCAATTAAGCGGCAGTCGGCCCCTGACTAATGACTTCACGATGGAGAATTTACCAGGCGAATATGAAGAGGTGCCTGAAGGCCATTTGTTCGTACTTGGTGATAACCGTAACAACTCGACAGACAGCCGGATGCTTGGTGTGATTGATCAAGACCAGATGGTAGGAGAAGCGGTTGTTTCCTACTGGCCATTAAATCGCATCCAGCTTGTCAATTAGGAGGATCTACATGACCATTCAATGGTTTCCAGGCCACATGGCCAAAGCAAAAAGGGAAGTTGCAGAGAAGCTTAAACTCGTGGATTTCGTCATCGAACTTGTGGATGCACGTGCACCACTTTCTTCTCAAAACCCTATGCTGCATAACACATTACAAGAAAAGCCCAAAATGATGGTGCTGATGAAAAAAGATCTCGCTGATACAAAAATTACCAGTGAGTGGATTGAACACTTTAAAGAAAAAGGAATCCCAGCCGTTGCAATTGAAGCTAATCAAAAACAGGATGTGCTAAAAGTTGTCCAGCAGGCGAAAGAGTTAGGGAAAGAAAAAATGGACAAGCTCAAAGCGAAAGGCATCCGTCCCAGAGCTTCACGGGCCATGATCATAGGCATCCCTAATGTAGGTAAATCTACGTTAATAAATAGACTGGCCAACAAGAAAATGGCTAAAACAGGAGATAAACCTGGCGTCACAACGAAGCAACAATGGATCAAAGTGAAGAAAGAATTCGAATTGCTTGATACTCCTGGAATTCTATGGCCTAAATTCGAAGAAGAGGAAGTTGGCTATCGCCTAGCTGCGATCGGCACGATTAAAGATCAAATCCTTCCGAAAGAAGATGTAGCTGCTTATGTCCTTCACTTCCTTCATCAATCCTATCAGAATCGTCTTGAAGAGAGATTTGGTCTTGAAAATGTGGATGACATGATGGAGGCTTTTGAGTCCATCGGGAAAAAGCGTGGTTGTCTTGAAAGTGGAGGGCGCATTAATTTCGAAAAAGTCTCTGACATTATCTTGCAGGACTTACGGACAGGAAAGCTCGGAATGATTACCCTTGAACGTCCTGATTCATAAACCAAAGCGCAAAGAGGCCCTAGCCCCTTGCGCTTTCTTTATGAGGTTATTTCTGAAATGTAACTGCAGATCATCATAACGGGGGAATGTATGTGTCAGAAACAACAGACTGTTCTCAGCCCCTCATCTATACAATGGAAACACCTTTCAGATAAAAAAAGTTAAAGATAGATAAAACCAATAAACATTTGATTTTATAATGATGAAAAACGTCCGATATGATAAGAAATGGAGGGTTTAACTTTTATGACCCAATTGACTGTATCACAGGTTAAAGAAAGACTGAATGACGAGAAATTGACCGCTCATGAGTTAGCTGTGTTTAAAGAAGATTCGAGGAAAGGTGTGCAACAACTCATGAAGCGCTATGATAAGGAGATCCAGCAAAAGCAAGAGCTGAAAAAGCAGTATGAGATGATGATGACGTTTGAAGAAAATCTCTTCCGCCGTGGTTTTACCCAAGTAGCAGGAATCGACGAAGCAGGGCGAGGGCCGATTGCCGGCCCAGTCGTTGCCGGTGCTGTCGTTTTACCTCGTGATTATTACTTAGAAGGCCTGAATGACTCGAAGAAACTTTCTTTAAAAAGTCGTGAGGCCTACTTTGATCGGATCAAGGCAGATGCTGATTGGGGTGTAGGAATTGTCACAAATGAAGAGATCGATCAAATCAACATCTATCAAGCAACAAAACTTGCCATGAAGAGAGCCGTCGAAGGTCTTTCCGGCCAACCAGAACATTTACTGATCGATGCGATGGAATTGGACGCGATTCCAACTTCCCAAACAAAACTTATTAAAGGGGATGAGAGAAGTGTTTCGATCGCTGCTGCCAGTGTCATCGCCAAAGTGACAAGGGACCAAATGATGGCTGAACTAGATGAACAGTATCCGATGTATGAATTCCGCAGCAATCAGGGATATGGAACAAAGCCACATGTAGAAGCATTAAAAACTCACGGGCCTTCCCCGGTTCATAGAAAAACATTTGCCCCTGTGAAAGATTTGTTATAAGAAAGGGATGGAATAAAAATGAACCATTTGATCAACAGTCTTACACGTCTATCTACACATGCAGCCCTGCCTGTTGAACCCAAATCAGGCCAACTGATAAAAGGGAAAGTTATTCAATCTCTACAAGATAACAAAGTTGTGGTGAATATGGGTAAGAAAAGTGTGGAAGCCATAATAAATCAACCGTTGATCAAAGGTTCATCTTACTTATTCCAAGTAGAACAAGTTGAACCTGCTCTCGTATTACGGACTGTATCGCTTTCTGAAGCGCGTCCAGGCCAATTGGATCTCGCGTCGCTTTTAAAGCAGATAGGAGTAAAGGAAAACAAAGACAACCTCTCATTGATGAAGGCGATCGTTGATTTGAAGGTGCCATTACATAAGAAAGATTTAGCACAAGCGTTCAAATTGATTCAGTCCTCTGCTAATCAACCACTCGCACGCGAAATATTGATACATATGATAAGCAGGAAAATGCCCATTCAATCTTCCGTGTATTCGGCACTATCAGCGAAATATACGGAAGAATATTCTCAAGTTTTGTCAGAGGTTGAGCAACAATTGGGAAAGAAATCACTTTCTGCTTCTGATGAGAAAATTAAATCTATGGTCCAAACATTGCGAGCAGAACAAATTCCAAAATCTGAAAGTGTGACTCTTAACAAATTAAAATACGAGTTAATGAATGGATCTAGCTCTACTTTTGAGCTATTGAAGAAAGCGGTAATTATAGATGCTAAGCATACCTTATCATCGTTCCAGCAAAATTGGTCTTATCAGAATCCCACCATGGATCGTTTACCTTTCACTAAAGAACGAGTAGCTAGTTCTTTACAACAACTGTTACAAAATCAACTTCCGTTATCCCCATCAGAAAATCAAACGATCAAACAGTGGGTACATACATCGGAAAAACTCCTTTCTGTCTGGGCTCAACAACCTTCGATTACTGATTTCCACATGTTGTCTCAACAAACACGCAGACAATGGACTGAGACTTTTAGAAAAGTAGTGGCCCAAAATGTAATGAGACGTTTAACGCCACACTTACAGGAATCTACAAAGTTATTTATTGATAAAGCCGTCACTCTTTTAGGCCATGACAGGGGTGAAAGAAATTCTTTTTCAAGAACTGAATTCAGGTCTTTTCTGTCTGATATGCAAAATTTGATAGGTAAGCAGGTTTCTATAGAACAACACAAGCTCCTCGTTCATTCGCTGCAGTCATTGAGTCAAAACATCACGCTCTCTGACAAAGATAGGATGTGGCTCCAAATGAAAGCGATGATGAGTCGAATAGGATTCAATGATGAACATGTTCTTGCCAAAGCCTTTCAACAGACAGAGGCACCTGTACAGACAGAAAGTTCATTAAAAACGTTGCTATTAAAAGGGTTAAGTGAAGGTTCAGAAGTAAAAGCAGAAACGGCAAATCGGCTGATAAACCTGATTAACGGGACACAACTCGCTTCGTACTCGGATAACCCCCAAACCCTGCAAATAACACTTCAATTTCCTGGTGATTTCATTGGAGCTTTGAAGGATGTACATATGAACATGGAAGGGCGAAAAAATGACGATGGCCAAATTGACTCTGACTACTGTCATGTAATGTTCTACTTACACCTTTCTCAGCTTGAGGAAACCATTATAGACCTCCATATCGTTGAGCGACGTGTATCGGTAGTCGTATATAATGAAAACCCAGAGCTTGAAAAGCTTTTCAAACCGTATCAAAAGAAATTAGAAGAGGGTTTAGAAATTGCTGGATATGAATTGAACTCTCTTAGGGCACGCGTCACGAGTGAAGTTTCAAAAAGCTCTGACTCTAACAAACAAGAGGAGGCGGAAGAAGGGGTGGATATCAGGATATGAATGAAAAAAGAAAAGAAGCCATTGCTTTGACCTATCAATCCGAAAAAGCAGCTGCTCCAGAGGTAGTGGCGAAAGGGCAGGGGGTCATAGCTGAAAATATTCTAAAAGCCGCAGAGGAGCACCAAATACCCGTACAAGAAGACGCCACCCTCGTCGAACTGCTCTCAGAGCTGAACATCAACGAACAAATCCCGGAAGATCTTTACCACGTCGTCGCTGAAGTTTTCGCCTTCATTTACAACGTTGACCAGCAACAAAAGAAATAGTGTGTCGAACAGGAACCCCCCAAGTAATCCTGCTTATCTAATTATCCAAGTATATGGCAGGATTTTTGAAGACTCGATTTCGAGACTTTTGTTGAGTGGACGGGGCTGCGGGGAATGACTCGCTTTCCGCGGAAGCACGGTGAGCCTCTTCAGGCTGACGCCTTGCGGGGGTCTCACCAAGCACTCTTTTCCCGCAGGAGTCTCGCCATTCCCCTCCGCTCCTGACGCATAATATGGAAAACGAACCCCGGTTATCTCGAATCTACGTCTTCCACAATAGGGAACGTTTGTGGAGGGAATGGAATAGAGGAAATTCGACATTTCAAATCTAGTTTACATAATAATATACCTGGTAATCTAGTGAATTTTTCGACAGATATCTAGCTTAGTATGGACAATTGATAGCGTTTTTTTATACAATGAACATGCAGTGAAATTTGATGGGAGGATGAAACATGAACATTCACGAGTATCAAGGAAAAGAAATCATGCGTGATTTTGGCGTATCGGTGCCAAATGGACACGTCGCATATACCGTAGATGAAGCTGTCGAAGCAGCGAAGAAATTAGGTAGCGATGTCACAGTTGTCAAGGCGCAGATCCACGCAGGTGGCCGCGGGAAAGCAGGCGGAGTCAAAATTGCTAAAAATCTTGACGAGGTGCGTACATACGCTGACGAAATACTAGGAAAAACACTTGTAACCCATCAGACTGGACCAGAAGGCAAAGAAGTAAAGCGCTTACTTATCGAAGAAGGTTGCGATATTAAGAGCGAATACTATGTCGGTCTTGTTCTCGATCGCGCGACAAGCCGTGTGACGATGATGGCATCTGAAGAAGGTGGTACGGAGATTGAGGAAGTCGCTGAAAAGACTCCTGAGAAAATCTTCAAAGAAGTCATCGATCCTGTAACAGGCCTCACACCATTCCAGGCGCGTCGACTTGCATTTAATATTAATATTCCGAAAGAATCTTTAGGAAAAGCGGTTAAGTTTATGCTTGGTCTTTATGACGTTTTTGTACAAAAGGATTGCTCTGTTGCAGAAATCAATCCACTCGTTACAACAGGTGACGGGGAAGTACTAGCGCTTGACTCCAAGTTGAACTTTGACGATAATGCCCTTTTCCGTCAAAAAGACATTGCTGAACTTCGTGATCTTGAAGAAGAAGATCCAAAAGAAGTAGAAGCATCCAAATATGATCTTAGTTACATCGCACTTGATGGAAACATCGGCTGTATGGTCAATGGTGCAGGTCTTGCGATGGCTACAATGGATACAATCAAACACTATAATGGAGATCCTGCCAACTTCCTGGATGTCGGGGGCGGAGCTACAACGGAAAAAGTAACCGAAGCTTTCAAAATCATCCTTTCTGATGAAAATGTAAAAGGTATCTTTGTTAACATTTTCGGAGGCATTATGAAGTGTGATGTCATCGCTGAAGGTGTGGTCGAAGCGACAAAACAAATCGGACTTACATTGCCGCTCGTTGTTCGTCTAGAAGGTACGAACGTAGATGCTGGGAAGAAAATTCTTGATGAATCAGGCTTGAACATCACTTCTGCAGATTCTATGGCAGAAGGCGCACAAAAAATCGTTGAACTAGTCAAGTAAGAAAGGCGGGGAATCAGATGAGTGTATATATTGATAAGAACACAAAAGTCATTGTTCAAGGTATTACAGGATCGACAGCACTTTTCCATACAAAACAGATGGTTGAGTATGGAACACAAATCGTGGGCGGTGTTACGCCGGGTAAAGGCGGCACCGAAGTTGAAGGAATTCCTGTATTTAATACAGTTGCAGAAGCTGTAGAGAAAACAGGAGCGAATGCTTCCGTCATTTACGTCCCTGCACCGTTTGCAGCGGATGCCATCATGGAAGCAACAGATGCAGAAATGGATCTTGCCATTTGCATTACCGAACATATCCCTGTATTGGATATGATTAAAGTAAAACGTTATATGGAAGGAAAGAAAACACGCCTCGTCGGACCAAACTGTCCTGGCGTCATCACACCTGATGAGTGTAAAATCGGAATCATGCCTGGCTACATCCATAAAAAAGGTCATGTAGGCGTCGTTTCCCGTTCTGGTACGCTGACATATGAAGCTGTTCACCAGCTTTCTGAAGCCGGAATTGGTCAATCCACAGCGGTCGGAATTGGTGGAGATCCTGTAAATGGGACCGATTTCATCGATGTATTGAAAGCATTCAATGAAGACCCTGATACAGAAGCTGTCATCATGATTGGTGAAATCGGCGGAACAGCCGAGGAGGAAGCAGCTGAATGGGTGAAAGCGAATATGAGCAAACCAGTTGTAGGCTTTATTGGCGGCCGTACAGCCCCTCCAGGGAAACGCATGGGCCATGCTGGTGCGATCATTTCCGGTGGTAAAGGTACTGCTGACGAAAAAATCCGTGTCATGAACGAATGTGGAATCCAAGTCGCTGAAACACCATCAGTTATGGGTGAAACATTGATTCAGGTTTTGAAAGACCAGGATCTTTTTGAAAAGTGTAAAACACACTAATTAAATGAAGAAAGAGGCCGTATCGATGCACAGGTACGGCCTCTAAACTATGGAAACGAGGTGCCTAATGAAAGACCGGAGAACACGTTTACTCCTCCTTCACGATTCCTCTCATATGACGAGGCCTCTACTTAGAAAATTACTTCAGATCGACCCTTCTTTATTGCACCCCTTTTCATGTACACCTGCACAGCTTTCTAAAAATGTTTCCATCCCACTTTCAAAAGCTCAATCCATCCTCCGACATATAACAGACCCTAATATAATGAAGAAACTCGACAAATATGATCAGAAATATACAATCATCACCCTGTTTGATTACACATACCCCGAGAATTTAAAAACGATTCCAGACCCTCCTTATGTCCTTTACACGGAAGGGGATGTATCTTTGTTCCATTCACCGCTTTCCATCAGTGTGATCGGCACTCGCAGACCATCCTCTTATGCATTTCCTGCTATGAAATCTGTTCTTATCCCACTTATCCAGTCAGGGTTTACTATTGTCAGTGGTATGGCTCAGGGTATTGATCAGCTTGCTCACACATTGGCAGCTGAATATAATGGAAAAACGATTGCTGTTCTCGGTTCGGGATTTCAGCATATTTATCCTAAGAACAACCCTTTACTATACCGCTCATTAACCGAAAACCATTTGGTGGTAAGTGAGTATCCTCCGGACTGTCCCCCGAAAAAATATCACTTCCCTGAGCGTAATCGACTGATTGCAGGATTAACTCCAAGTACTTTTGTCATCGAAGCTCGACTGAAAAGCGGAACATTGATCACAGTAGACCAGGCCTTAGAGCAAGGCAAAGATGTTTATGCACTCCCGGGACCTGCGGGGAGGGTAACGAGTGAAGGATGTCATAAAATGATCAATGAAGGCGCAAAATTAGTTCATACGTATCATGACATTTTGGAAGATTGGTTAGAAAAATTTGAATAATCCGTTACAAAGGTGTTACATTCAAGGGTGAGATTGGACCAATTTGAGACTTTTTTGAAAAATATATGTTTGACAAACGGTTTCATTGTATTTAATAATAGGGAAGATTTATTTTATAAAAAGCTGATTCAACCAAAAACATGGAAATATAACAACGTTAGTACGACTTTTTATCTTTGGACAGGACGGTTAAACCTCCTTTTCCATTAGATTTAGTTTTACAGCAAAAGGTAAATCAAAAAAACGAGAATATAAAAAGAGTGTATGAAACACAAAAGAGAAAACACCTCTATGGGAGGAACATATATGGCAGATTATCTGGTAATAGTAGAATCACCTGCAAAAGCAAAAACAATTGAACGATACCTTGGAAAAAAATACAAAGTGAAAGCATCCCTTGGACATGTGCGCGACTTGCCTAAGAGTCAAATGGGCGTGGATGTTGAAAATGAATTCAACCCCAAATATATAACCATCCGGGGAAAAGGCCCTGTCTTGAAAGAACTAAAAACAGCCGCCAAAAAGGCCAAGAAAGTTTATCTCGCAGCCGACCCCGACCGCGAAGGGGAAGCAATTGCCTGGCATTTGGCGCACAGTTTGGAAATTGATGATACTTCAGATTGTAGAGTTGTTTTCAATGAAATTACCAAAGAAGCAATTAAGGATTCATTTAAACAACCGAGATCGATTGATTCAGACCTGGTGGATGCTCAACAGGCTCGCCGTATTCTTGACCGACTTGTCGGATATAACATCAGCCCGATCCTTTGGAAGAAAGTCAAAAAAGGATTGAGTGCAGGCCGTGTTCAATCGGTTGCCGTCAAAATCATCATCGATCGTGAAAATGAGATCAAAAAATTCCAACCCGAAGAATATTGGACGATTGAAGCAGATTTCTTAAAAGATAAAGAGGCATTTGAAGGTTCCTTTTATGGTGTTGATGGCAAGAAGAAGGATTTGAAAAACCAGGATGATGTCGATCAAATCCAAAAGCGGATGAAAGGGAAAGATTTCTCTGTAGATAAAGTTAACAAAAGAGAAAGAAAAAGGAATCCTTCTCTTCCTTTCACCACTTCCTCACTTCAACAGGAAGCAGCACGTAAATTGAACTTCCGTGCGAAAAAAACGATGATGATTGCTCAACAGCTTTACGAAGGGATTGACCTTGGCGGAAAGCAAGGTACCACTGGTTTAATTACGTACATGCGTACGGATTCCACAAGGCTGTCGAATTCGGCAAAAGAGGATGCCAAGCAATACATCGAAGGTAATTTCGGTAAAGAGTTTCTTGGACAAAGTAAAGGATCCAAAAAGCAAGAAGGGGCACAAGACGCCCACGAGGCGATCAGGCCTACAGGGGCAGACCGTGATCCAAAAGCAATGAAGAGCATTTTATCCCGTGATCAGTATCGTCTCTATAAGTTGATTTGGGACAGGTTCATTGCCAGCCAAATGGCTCCAGCAGTTTTGGATACGATGACCGTCCACCTTTACAATGAAGGAGTAGAATTCAGAGCTACAGGTTCTGAAGTGAAATTCAAAGGGTTTATGAAAGTATATATAGAAGGTCGGGATGATAACAAAAAAGAGAAAGACAAACTTCTGCCCCACCTTGAAGAAGGCATGACCGTAAAAGCGGAAGAAATCAAACCGAATCAGCACTTTACACAGCCTCCTCCACGCTACACGGAAGCCCGTCTTGTTAAGACACTTGAGGAGCTCGGAATCGGACGTCCTTCCACTTACGCACCAACCCTGGATACCATTCAGCGCCGTGGTTATGTCTCCCTGGATAATAAGCGTTTTATTCCAACGGAGCTTGGAGAAATCGTCCTTGAACAACTGAGAGAATACTTCCCGGAAATCATCGATGTCGACTTTACGAAGGGCATGGAAGATGACCTTGATGCCATTGAGGATGGAAAAGAGGACTGGGTGAACATCATCAGCCATTTCTATGAGGGTTTTCAGCCTCGCTTAGAGAAAGCAGAAAAAGAAATGGAAGAAATTGAAATTAAAGATGAACCTGCGGGGATTGATTGCGAGAAGTGTGGGCATGAAATGGTTTATAAGATGGGTAGATACGGAAAGTTTCTTGCCTGCTCAAATTTCCCTGACTGTCGTAATACAAAACCAATTCTTAAGAAAGTCGGCGTCACTTGTCCAAAATGTAAAGATGGAGAAGTGGTCGAACGCAAAAGTAAGAAAAACCGCAAGTTCTTTGGGTGTGAAAACTACCCAGAGTGTGACTTCATATCCTGGGATAAGCCGATCAACAGACCTTGTCCGAAATGTGAATCTCTGCTTGTTGAGAAGAAGTCGAAGAAGGGGACACAGATTCAGTGTACCGAATGTGACTATAAAGAAGAACCTCAATCATGATCTAGTTATAAAACCAAGAGTCTATGACTATCCTTTTAGTTGTAGACTCTTTTTCTTATTGGCTTTATTCAATATTGGAATGATCATTAGTTATTAAAGTATACGGCAGGATTGTTGAAAGTTTGATTTCGTGATAACCAGGGTTCGTTGCTGTAATAACAGTCAGGGGTGGCTGGGAAGCTACTCGCTTTCCTGTGGGGGAGCGCCGAGCTTCCTCGGACTGCGTCCTGCGGGATCTCGCCTATCTCCTTCTCCCACGGGAGTCTCGTAGCTTTCCAACCACCCCATTCGATGTAGGTGAGAAACGAACCCCACACAATAGGAGCATCTTCCAAAACAACAGCTTTCTAGTTGAAAAGGGCTCTATAGCAAGCTTAAGAATACAAATGCTAATGGTTTATGAGTGAATCCACCAACTTCTATTACGCTTGAAAGCTGCTTATTTGGGGAGTAGTTTCGAGACACTTATATGGTAAAGGGGCGGAGGGAAACGGTGAGACTCCTATGGGACGTGTGGGACAGGTGAGACCCCGCAGAGCGAAGCTCGAGGAGGCTCACCGCCCGCCCCATGGAAAGCGAACTGTTTCCCGGAGCCCCTATACTTCAACAAAACATCTCGAAACTGAGTCTTGCAGAATAGGGAGCGTTTGTGAAAATGAACGATGAGTTTTACGGGTGTGTTATTTTTTGATTGACAGCTATATTGTGGGGCGCTATAATTACGCTTTGGTAAGTATACATACTTGACACATATTCATCCTAAAGTACGATTTCTTTAAATACTTGATACATTAGAGTTGGAAACAATTCAGAATTTTGTTACATTTTTATTAAATGCATTGTTATGTCAATAAGTGTTGTGATAAAATTTAGACGCCTTTGAGAGGTGGATGGAATTATGCAGTCTTACAAAGAGCTTTTTATGGAATACCTTCAAATTGAAAAAAACGCTTCACCTCTTACATTAAAGCATTACGGAAGGGATTTAGATGAGTTTGAGTCCTTTCTCACATCAGAGGGATTGACGATTCATGAATGTGAATACCCTGTGATCCGCATCTTTTTATCAAGGCAATATGAAGCACAGTACTCAAGAAGGACAGTTTCCAGGAAAATATCAAGTTTGAGAAGCTATTTCCGTTTTTTAGAACGAGAGGAAATTGTCGTTCAGAATCCATTTTTGAATGTGGTATTGCCAAAGAAGGAAAGCCCCATTCCCAACTTCTTTTATGAAGAAGAGTTAGAGAAACTTTTCACAGTAAGTGATTTGCATACGCCCTTAGGACAGAGAAACCAGGCTCTTATCGAACTTCTCTATGGAACGGGTGTACGTGTCAGTGAATGTGTGAAAATGGAACTCCCAGATCTGGATTTTTCATTGAACACAGCTCTTGTTCATGGAAAAGGGAGTAAAGACCGCTATGTTCCTTACGGGCAGTTTGCTGCAAAAGCACTTCAGACATATATAAATGATGGCAGAAAGCAATTGGCTTCTAAGAAGAATGATTCGAGTAAACGATTGTTCTTAAATGCTAAAGGTGGGCCGCTGACAGCTGATGGAATCAGGCTTATTTTGAAAAAAATGGTGGAAAAAGCAGCGATGACGGTGGATATTCATCCCCATAAATTGAGACATTCGTTTGCTACCCACCTGCTGAACGAAGGAGCAGATTTGCGCTCAGTACAAGAATTATTAGGGCATGAACGATTGTCATCAACTCAGATTTATACGCACGTATCAAAGGATCGGTTGAAAAATGTATATATGAACAGTCATCCCCGAGCGAATAAGAGGTGAAAATGATGGAACAGCAATTTCATGCAACAACGATCTTTGCTGTCCAGCACAATGGAGAGTGTGCGATGAGCGGAGATGGGCAGGTAACTTTAGGCAATCAAGTGGTTATGAAACATAAGGCAAAGAAAGTTCGTCGACTATTCAATGATCAAGTATTAGCAGGTTTCGCTGGTTCTGTTGCCGATGCTTTTACTCTTTTTGAGAAGTTTGAAGGAAAATTGGAAAGCTATGACGGCAACTTGGCAAGAGCTTCCGTAGAACTTGCCAAAGAGTGGCGCAGTGATCGTGTTCTAAGGAAATTAGAAGCAATGTTGATTGTCATGGATAAAGAAAATATGTTTCTTGTATCGGGTACTGGGGAAGTAATAGAACCGGACGATGGTATTCTTGCCATCGGTTCAGGTGGAAACTTCGCTTTAAGTGCAGGGCGAGCTTTGAAACGTTATTCACCGGAACAATCTGCTTCTCAAATTGCTAGAGCAGCGCTTGAGGTTGCAGGGGAGATCTGCGTGTTTACAAATGATCAAATAATCCTGGAAGTTCTCGAATAAGGGGGACCATGAATGTCATTAAACTTGACTCCTAGACAAATTGTTGAAAAGCTCGATCAATATATCATTGGCCAGGAAAGCGCTAAGCGATCTGTAGCCATTGCTCTTCGTAACAGATATCGTCGCATGCAGCTGACGGATGATCTGAAAGATGAAATCGTACCGAAAAACATTTTGATGATGGGACCTACAGGGGTAGGGAAAACAGAAATTGCCCGTCGTTTAGCAAAATTAGTCGGGGCTCCTTTTGTTAAAGTGGAAGCCACGAAATTCACTGAAGTCGGTTACGTTGGTCGTGATGTTGAATCCATGGTTCGCGACTTAGTGGAAATGGCCGTGCGTATGGTGAAGGAAGAGAAAATGGAGGCTGTGAAAGACAGGGCAGAAGAGCAAGCAAACAAACGACTCGTAAAACTGCTTGTTCCTTCTAAGAAAAAACAGTCCAATAACTTCAAAAACCCATTTGAGATGATCTTTAATCAGGGCACTCAGCAGGAAGTGGATACTGATGAAAAGAGTGAAGAAGCGGAAATAGAGACAAAAAGAAGCCGTATTCGTCATCAATTGGATCTTGGTGAGTTGGAAGACCGGATGGTAACCATAGAAGTGGAAGAATCTCAATCTTCCATGTTTGATATGATGCAAGGATCCGGTATGGAACAAATGGGCATGAACATGCAGGATGCATTCAGTCAATTCATGCCGAAGAAGAAAAAGAAACGAAAACTTCCTGTTTCAGAAGCGCGAAAAGTACTAACACAGGAAGAAGCAGGTAAATTAGTGGATATGGACGAAGTGGGCCAGGATGCCGTAGCTAAAGTGGAACAGGCCGGTATGATCTTTATTGATGAAATTGATAAAGTGGCGGCGAAGGGTGACAACCAGGCGAATGTATCCCGTGAAGGTGTCCAAAGAGACATCCTTCCGATCGTCGAAGGCTCGACGGTCGTCACAAAATACGGACCTGTAGCGACTGATCATATTCTATTCGTTGCTGCCGGAGCTTTTCATATGGCGAAGCCTTCCGATTTGATTCCAGAACTGCAAGGAAGGTTTCCAATCCGCGTAGAGTTGAATAAACTCAGTGTTTCAGACTTCAAGAACATTTTAACAGAGCCTTCAAATGCTCTTTTGAAACAATATAAGGCATTACTTCAAATTGAAGGTATAAAGGTTGAATTTTCTGACGATGCTATTACTAGACTCGCAGAAATCGCTCATGAAGTAAATCAGGAAACAGATAACATCGGGGCTCGGAGGTTGCATACGATTTTAGAGAAACTGCTTGAGGATTTATCCTTTGAAGCTCCTGACGTAACGATGGAAACCATTGAGATCACACCACAGTATGTAGACAGCAAACTATCATCGATCGTAAAAAACAAAGATTTGAGTCGATTTATTCTATAGGGTGAACAACAAGGAGGAAATGAACATGAAACTACTAGACCGTGCACGTAAAATCAATGCAATGCTGCAAAAGACAACGGGCAAATCCGTGGACTTCAACGATATGTCCGCAACGATGCGAGATGTGATTGAGGCGAATACATTCGTCTTAAGCCGTCGAGGCAAGCTTTTGGGCTTTGCTATCAATCAAGAGATTGAGAATGAGCGAATGAAGGCGATGCTTTCTGAGCGTCAATTCCCAGAAGAGTACACACAAAACCTTTTCAACATTGAAGAAACAACACCAGATATTGATATCAATAGTGAATACACAGCATTCCCTGTTGAAAACCGTGAACTGTTTGAAAATGGTCTGACTACAATTGTTCCGATCATCGGTGGTGGCCAGCGTCTAGGTACGCTTATTTTGAGCCGTCTGAACAGCAACTTTAATGAAGATGATCTACTACTTGCTGAATACGGTGCTACCGTTGTAGGTATGGAAATCCTTCACGAGAAGACTGAAGAAATCGAACAGGAAGCTCGTAGTAAAGCTGTAGTTCAAATGGCGATCAGTTCCTTATCCTACAGTGAACTCGAAGCTATCGAGCACATTTTCGAAGAACTGGAAGGTAATGAAGGATTGCTTGTAGCAAGTAAAATCGCCGATCGTGTAGGCATCACGAGATCAGTCATTGTTAATGCACTGAGAAAGCTGGAAAGTGCAGGTGTGATCGAATCCCGTTCATTAGGAATGAAGGGAACGTATATCAAAGTATTGAATAATAATTTCTTACTGGAGCTTCAAAAACTCCGTACCAATTAATAAAAATCAAACCGCCACTTTGTACAAAGTGGCGGTTTTTTTATTCGTAAATTTAATTTCATTAGGGATGTTTGTGCTTTTCGTAGTTCCAGGTTAATTGTTATATAAATTATTGCTCCCGATTGTGGAGGACTCAGTTTCGAGATGTAAGTGAGGTGGGCCGTCGGGAGGTGACTCTCTTTCCGCGGGAGCGCATTGATCGTCCTCGGATTGGTACTGCAGGGGTCTCACCAAGCACTCTATTCCTACTATTTATCCGGTTCGTGGACCTTCACACTTATAGGAGTCTCCCCAACGCCCCTTGTTATAAAAAGATTCTCGAAAAGTTCTCCTAATAAGAAGAGATCTTATGAAAAGACCTACAAAGGACATGGTCGTTATATGATTGCCAGTCAATCTCGGCAGTTTCCTTTGAAGGGGATTTCGAGAACATTATATGGCAAAAGGGAGGAGACTCAGCGACTGCCCCATGGAAAGCGAAACTTTTCACGCAGCCCCTAAACTCACAATAATTCTTGAAATTGAGTCTTCCATAATCCAGCCATTTACTTTATTAACTAATAAGCAGCACCTTAATGTAACAAAGTGATTTTTTTAACAGATTTAACCTATTTTCACTATCTTCTGTCGTGTTTTAAAAATATCCATAATATATTCACTATTCGACAAAAAGTTATGTAATAATGTTCATTATGGGAAAGATTTCGACACATGGAAACAAAAACCAACTGGTAGTAAAATATCCCTGATTCTTTTGGGGTGTTTGTAATACTCTCGTAAAAAAGTAGCTTTTTGTATAGACACAAGTACGTGAATTTTTTTACAATTGTGTCTGTGAGTATGGAAAAATGTCGAATAGAGGTGGAGTTATGACTCTTTTCAGTAGCACTTTTACAAGTTTAGAGAATGCTTTGGACTACTCTTCAGCTAAAAACAGAGCGATCTCTAATAATATTGCCAATGTGGATACACCGGGATACAAAGCTAAAGGTGTCGCTTTTAAGGATGTTTTGGATCAAGAACATTCATTTCTTCAAGCTAAAAAAACAAATGAGCGGCATTTACCATTTACGAACGATGGTGGTGAACCGTATCGTACTTTTACAAAAACCAATACGGTATACAATCATAATGGAAATAATGTGGACATTGATAAGGAAATGAATGAACTGGCACAAAATCAAATTCAATATCAGGCCCTGGTTGACCGAATGAGTGGGAAGTTCCGAAGCCTGGAATCCGTAATCAGGGGAGGGAATTAACGGATGAGTATCTTTCATGCTATGAATAATAGCGCAAGCGCACTTACTGCTCAGCGCTTACGAATGGATGTGGCTTCATCGAATATGGCGAATGCAAACACAACAAGAGCCACAATAAATGAGAATGGGGATTGGCAGCCATATAGGCGCAAGATGGCCGTTTTTGAGCCGACTGAAAACAATTTCAAAAGTTTTTTACATAAAGCAGCCGCGGATTCCTCGCAAGGAAGTGGTGTGAAAGCAACAGAAATCATGGAAGATAATGAGCCATTTAAACTCGTTTTTAACCCAAATCATCCGGATGCCAACGAGGATGGTTATGTAGAACTGCCTAATGTCGATCCTTTAAAGGAAATGGTCGATATGATGAGCGCCACGCGTTCTTATGAGGCGAATGTGACGGCCGTCAATGCATCAAAAAGTATGCTAATGAAAGCTTTGGAAATCGGAAGATAAGGTAAGGAGAATCCAAAATGTCAAACCATCTAGTGAACACTATCCCCTTAAGCCAACCTTCTCAAATACAATGGAAGAAAAATGTTTCTCCTGGCGAAGCTCATGCTACATTTGCCAATCAGTTAAAAAGTGCAATTGCAGGGGTCAATGAAGCTCAAATTTTGTCTGATGATAAGACAAAGGCTCTTGCTCAAGGAGAAATCAATGATTTGCATGATGTAATGATCACTTCACAAAAGGCTAGCATTACTATGAAAACTGCTGTAGAAATGCAAAGTAAAGTCGTAGAAGCATATAAAGAAGTCATGCGTATGCAGGTGTGACACTACTATATTTAATTCGCACTAAACCATTCGCTTAGGTCGTGCTTTTTTTGGGGGCAACTATGAAAGAAAAAATAAAAAAATATCAAGAAAGACTGACAACCTTTTGGAAAGAGCGAAAAAAATCACAAAAGGGGTGGATGATCGGCGGAATGGCTGCCATCATTATTCTCCTTGTCCTGACAAGTGTTTTCGCCTCAAGTACGAAAATGGTTCCCTTATACAGAGATTTGACTTTACAGGAAATTGGTCAAATTAAGACGGAACTTGAAACAAGAGGGGTTACATATGAGCTTGATCAAGGAGGGGCTACCATCCTTGTTCCAGACACACAGGCAGAAGGCTTGCTCGTGGACCTCGCAGCCGCTGGACTGCCTAATAGTGGAACAATCGATTATGGTTTCTTCAGTGGAAATACTTCCTGGGGGATGACGGATAATGAGTTTGATGTCATCAAACTGGATGCGATGCAGACCGAACTTGCAAATTTAATGAAGGGCATCACAGGCATTCAGGATGCTCAAGTCATGATCAACATGCCGGAAGAGCAGATTTTTGTTTCTGAATCTGGGCAACCGGCCTCCGCCTCGATTGTGCTCAATGTCCAGCCTGGGTATCAAATAGAAAATGGACAAATCGAAGCTCTTTATAATTTAGCTTCAAAGTCTGTACCGAACCTGCCTAAAGATAATATCGTCATTATGGATCAAAATTTTAACTATTTTGACATAAATGATGCGCCGATGGGTGGCTCTGAAAATGCTTATACATATCAACAAAATGTAAAAAAAGACATTGAAAGAGACATAAAGCAACGTTTGCAACGCATGCTCGGAATGATGATCGGTCAGCAGAAAGTGATTGCTACCGTAACCGCAGACATCGATTTCACAAAAGAAAATCGCGTAGAGGAACTTGTAGAGCCGGTAGATCCTGAAACGATGGAAGGGCTGCCTGTTAGTGTAGAAAGAATCGAAGAGACCTATGAAGGCGGTGTGCCTGAAGGTGGGCCTGTAGGTACGGAAGAAGGGGACATTCCGGAATATCCTGCTGGCGCAGAAGGCGCTGGTGGCGATTACGAGATGAACCGGGAAACCATTAATAACGAGTTCAACAGAATTAAGAAGAATATTGAAGAAAGCCCGTATAAGGTAAGGGACTTAGGCATTCAAGTAGCAATCGATAATACCAAAGGCGTCGGACCGGAGGGTGAAATCGAATACCTGACTGCCGCAGAACAACAAACCGTACAAGAGAGCGTCCAGTCCATTGTGGATTCAATGATTACAACATCGATTAATGGCGAATACGGAGAAGTGAATACACAAGAAAAAGTATCGATCGTATTCCAGGAGTTCAACGGAGAACCAGAATTCCCTGATTCAGGTGAAGGTATTCCTCTTTGGGCTTACATTATAGGCGGTCTGCTCCTATTTACGATTATCGTCCTTCTCATCGTTCTTGCTCGCAGGAAGAAAACGAAGGAAGAGGATGAAGAAGCGTACATGATGTTTGAAGAAGAGGTTCCAGAAACTAAGCCTCGGGAAGTCCCTTCCATAGAAGAACGAGAAGATGATGGGACCCGTAAACGTAAACAATTAGAAAAAATGGCCAAAGAAAAACCGGAAGATTTTGCGAAATTATTGCGATCATGGATTGCGGAAGATTAAGGAGGTCTTTGTATGGCCTTGAGAAAGTCGGAGTTGACAGGCAAGCAGAAAGCGGCTGTCTTGTTGATTTCCCTTGGGCCTGATGTTGCTGCCCAGGTGTACAAACACTTAGATGAAGAAGAGATAGAACAATTGACTTTGGAAATCTCTTCTGTTCAAAAAGTAGATAGTAAAGAAAAGGAAGAAATCCTAGACCAGTTCCATCAAATTGCTTTGGCACAGGATTATATTTCACAGGGTGGAATCGGCTATGCAAAAACAATTCTTGAGAAAGCGCTAGGTTCAGATGAGGCCTCTAATATCATCGGACGCCTCACTTCTTCTTTGCAAGTGAAACCGTTTGATTTTGCAAGAAAGGCAGATGCTCATCAGATTCTTAATTTCATCCAAAACGAGCATCCACAAACGATTGCGCTCGTATTGTCCTATCTTGATCCTGAACAGTCTGGACAGATCTTATCAGAACTTCCACAAGAACTTCAGGCAGACGTGGCCCGCAGGATTGCGACAATGGATTCCACCTCTCCTGAAGTGATTAGTCAGGTTGAACAAATCCTCGAGAAAAAGTTATCGACAACAGTGACCCAGGATTATACAGAAACAGGTGGGATACAAGCCGTCGTGGAAGTTTTGAATGGTGTTGATCGTAGTACAGAAAGAACGATTCTTGACTCTCTTGAAATACAGGATCCGGAATTGGCGGAAGAAATTAAGAAACGGATGTTCGTCTTTGAAGATATCGTTGCTCTTGATAACCGGGCAATTCAGAGGGTCATCCGTGATGTTGAAAATGATGATCTGCGTCTGTCGCTTAAAGTGTCAAGTGAAGAAGTCAAAGACATCGTATTCAGTAACATGTCTGAACGGATGGCGACTACTTTCAAAGAAGAGATGGAGTTCATGGGACCCGTCAGGCTTCGGGATGTGGAAGAGGCCCAAACGAGAGTGGTTTCTACGATTCGCCGTTTAGAAGATGTTGGTGAAATCGTGATAGCAAGAGGTGGAGGAGATGACATCATTGTCTAAGGATGGACCTTCACCAAATGGCCGAGTCATTGGCTTAAGACCCGTTCATATTCAAGAACCGCACGTTAAGGAAAATGAACAGGAGCAAAAAAGTCTGCAAATCAGTCAAGAGTTAGAACAGGCGCAAAAAGATTTAGCAGAAGCAAGGAATCAAAGAGAATTGTTGATTCGATCAACGGAAGAAGAAATAGAGTCTCTAAAAGCCACTTGGCAAGAAGAGAAAAAAGTGATAGAAAATGAAGCCTATCAAAAAGGGATGGACCAGGGTTTCAGGCAAGGTCATAAGGAAGGATACGACGCCTTACAAAACAAACTATCCCAGGCTAATGAAATCATCCAGCAAGCGAAAGCTTCGCATGACCGTATGGTTACAAATAGTGAAAGGTCGATCGTAGAAGTGGCTATGAAAACAGCCGAGAAAATTCTCAACGTGAAACTTGAAGAAGACCCGACATTGTTTTTGCCTGTGGTTAAAAAAGTGATTGAAGAGGTCAAAGGGCAACCCGAAGTCGCTTTGTATGTCCATCCAGAAAAATACGATTTTGTCCATAAACAGTCTGACGAACTTGAACGGTTGATCACTCCATCTTCGCATTTGAGCATTTACGCAGAAGAAGAGTTAGACCCTGACGCCTGTATCGTGGAGTCACAGTTTGGAAGGCTTGATGGAAGTATTGATACACAGTTATCAGAACTCAGACAGCAACTGCTCTCGGTTGCGAATGAGGAGATGGGAAATGAATAGTGAGCGTTATTTTGATGCGATCGCAAGTGCAGAATCTATGAAAAGGTATGGGAAAATTCATAGAGTTGTCGGACTCATGATTGAATCAAAAGGACCGGAAGCCTCTGTCGGTGATTTGTGTTATATCCATACGTCTGAGCAAAAAGAAAAGATCGCGGCCGAGGTTGTCGGTTTCAACAATGAAAACATCCTCTTAATGCCTTTTCGGGAAGTGAAAGAAGTACGACCTGGCAGCATTGTCGAAGCAACCGGTGAACCCATGCGAGTCAAAGTAGGAATGGGACTTGTCGGTAAGATCCTGGATGCTACGGGATACCCGTTAGATGGAGCGGCAATGCCACTCGGTTTAAAGGGGTATCCGACAGATCAAAATCCTCCCAACCCTCTCATGCGCCCACCGATTCATGAACCGATTCAAGTCGGCGTAAGAGCTGTTGATACCATGTTGACTGTCGGTAAAGGACAGAGAGTCGGCATCTTCGCAGGAAGTGGGGTTGGTAAGAGTACCTTGATGGGAATGGTCGCTAGAAACAGCTCAGCCGATTTGAATGTGATCGCTCTGATCGGTGAAAGAGGGCGAGAAGTGAGAGAGTTCATTGAGAATGACCTGGGAGAGGAAGGATTGAAAAATTCGATCCTCGTCGTGGCCACCTCCGATCAGCCTGCCTTGATGAGGGTGAAAGGAGCTTATACCGCGACAGCCATTAGTGAATACTTTCGCGACCAAGGGTATAACGTCAATTTAATGATGGACTCTGTTACGCGTTTCGCTATGGCGCAGCGTGAAATTGGTCTCGCTACCGGCGAGCCACCTACGACAAAAGGTTATACCCCTTCCGTTTTTGCCCTCTTACCGAAATTATTAGAACGAACAGGGTCAAGTACGAACGGAACGATTACTGCTTTTTATACGGTTTTAGTTGACGGAGATGACTTGAATGAGCCGATTTCCGATACTGTAAGGGGAATTCTCGATGGTCACTTTGTTCTCGATCGTAAACTTGCAGAACAAGGACATTTTCCAGCTATCAATATTTTAAGATCCATCAGCCGCGTGATGAAGCAAATTGCTTCTCCTGAACATAAAGAATCTGCTGAGAAGCTTCGGGCCCTTTTAGCTACCTACGAAGAGAATAGTGAATTGATCCAAATTGGAGCTTATAAAAAAGGGTCGAGTATGGAAATCGATCAAGCGATATCCTATCACTCTGCGATCATTGAATTTTTAAGACAAGGGATTCACGAACCGGCAAGTTTTGAGAAGTCAGTGGAAGATTTGAGAAATCTGTTCGTATAGGAGGCTGCAAACATGGCTGATATTCAAACATTCCAAAGAATCAGAGATCTGAGAGATAGAGAGAAGCAGAAGACTCAGAAGATATATCAGGATGCTGTCAACAATTTCGAAAAACAGGCAGAAAAACTTTATGAATGTCTGAAGAAGAAAGAAGTAGCGGAAAAAAGCTTTGAGGAAGAGATGAAAAACCATACCGTGAGAGCGGAGGCCATCGTCCGACATCAACGATACATACAAGGTTTACAAGAGACGATTGATCACCTTCAGCCCGCTGTCCAGAAAGCCAGAGTGAATATGCAACAAAAACAAGTCAAACTTTCGGCTGCTCATATAGAGGTGAAAAAGTTTGAAAAAATTGTAGAGCATAAGCGGGACGAGCAATGGCATCTTATGAAAAGCGAAGAAAATAAACAGATGGATGAATTATCTATGCAACAATACTTAAATTTTCAGAATAGGTGATGGAATGGCAAAGAGTGCCTATACTCAAAAAAACAAGAAATCTTTTTCTAAAATCATCGCTGCCATTTTCTTTCCCTTGATTTTCTTAATTACGCTGTCATTGATTGTTCTCACGTTAAGTGGTGTGAATGTTTTTGAAGAAGCTGAGAAGTACGCCAGTCGTATTCCAGGTCTATCCACTCCAGCTTCATCCGAAGGTCAAAATTCAGAGGCCAGCGAAATGGACCGATTGCAGGCCGTCATTGCCAACAAAGAAGCTGAGATGGAAGAACTGCAATCAGAAGCTGACAGTAAGCAAAATCAAATCAATGAGTTGGAACAACAGGTAGTGCAGTTGAGAGCCGATTTGGAAGAGGCAAAAACAGAAGATGAGAACAACGAAAATTCAAAAGCGGCAGAAATGGCTCAATCTTTTCAGGAAATGGATCCAGAAGAAGCGGCTCCTATTCTTGAAAATATGAATCAAAATTTAGCGGTGCAAGTCTTGAATGATGTAGCTAGTGAAGAAAGAGGAGAAATCCTAGGTCAGATGGATCCTGAAGCTGCAGCAAACATCGCGAGTATGCTTATCGAAGAATAAAGCTTCCTTGAAAGGGGGTGTAAAAAATGAATACAGCTATGATGGCGATGATAGGGAATTCTCAAAAAATGGTAATGAACCCTAATGCGAAACAAAATGTCGAGGGAAAGCCGGAAAAAGCACTTTTTGGATCTCTTCTCATCGAACTCCAAGGGATGTCCGCAATGACGGATGAGAAAGAAATCCATGCAGAAGAAATGGAAGAGAAATTTCTAAAGCTGATCGGAAAAATCGAGGCGATGATTTCAATCTTGGTTAAACAAGGGGAACGGCCTGATGGCGAAGGGGTGGATTGGAAAGAAACCATCCGAAGAGCTAAAGAAGAGGCTTCCGGAGGACTATTCTCGAAGGTGGTTTCATCCATGAAAGAGTTGGAACAACAGTTCATACCTGAAGGAACTTTTTCCGACTTATCCGTTGAGAACCAAGAACTGGCCCTGACATTCAAGGAACTGACATCACTGATGAAGGCAGTCAATGAGAACAGTGAAAGCTCAATGTTCAACCTTGTTTCATCATCATTCACTGGAAAAGAAATCCCATCCACTTCAAATCCTGTCAACACAGAAAAAGACATACATAAAACATGGCAGGAGATGAGAAAAATCATTCAGACCTTTACTGAAGATCATTCGTCTCAGGTTCCTCATAAAGCAGGTAAAGAAATGAAAGAGTTGATCCAGAAATTCATGCAACTCGTCGAGTCTTTACCGAGCAACGAAAAAGGACTAGGACAGGGTGTACTGGAACGGGTTTCCAAAGAAGCTCCTATTCAAGAACGACAGGTGTTTTATAAGCTGGTCCATATGTATCAAAATCGAATGGATGTCCCTAAATCCTATCATCAACAAACACCGGTGACAGGTAAGGACATCGTCAAATGGGTGAAGCAAGCTTTGGGAGAGGAAGTTCAGCAAGATTCTAACCTTCAAGCATCCAAGCATCAGCCGTTATCCAATGTTTCAACAATACCCATAACAAAAGTGGAACAGCATGTCATCCATATGAATCAGAATCAAGACGGCTCATCTTCTCAAAAACAGTTGATCAGCGAGATGGAGAAAATTATTCAATCCAGTCGCATGTTTACAAATCCCAAAGGCAACATGGAAATGCTAATTAAGTTGAAACCAGGAAACCTCGGGGATCTTACTGTGAGATTTGCTCAAATCAATGGAGAAATGGCTGTGAAAATACTAGTAACGAGTCAAGCAGCCAAAGAGATGTTGGAAGGAAACAAATCGCAGTTGAGACATATGTTTTCCCCGCAGCAAGTGGTGATAGAGAAAGTGGAAGCCTCCGCTTTACACCAACAGATGCATGAGCAGTTGGATAGCGGCAAAAAAGACCAGGATCAGCAGCGGGAACAAACGCATGATTTTGAACAGGACCACGTGGAAGATTCAAATGAAGAAGAACTCTCTTTCCACGAAATATTAATGAATGAGAAAGTATAGGTGATGGTATGACAAGTATTGATCCTTCTCTATATTTGAAAAGTCAGCAGGTTCGTAGTTCTGGAAGCAGTACGCTCGGTAAGGATGACTTCTTGAAAATCCTCATGGCCCAAATTAAAAACCAAAATCCGTTGGACCCTATGAAAGACAAAGAGTTCATTTCTCAAATGACAGAGTTCTCAAGCTTGGAACAGATGACCAATATGTCGCAGTCTTTTCAAAGATTCATGGACAATCAGAATCTCCCTCCGCTTATTCAATATAGTGGATTGATTGGAAAAGAAGTCTCTTATCCTGTTTATGATCAGGAAACAGGATTATTGGATCGCACAGAAACAGATGTTGTTCAAGCAGTCAATCAGAATGGGGCAGAAACGTACTTAGAACTTAAATCAGGGGAGAAAATCTCAGTAGAATACATTACTAAAGTCGGTGAAGTGGACGGTAATTCTGAGACCCCGGTCGAAGAGGAATAACATGGACCCGCGCATTCAATCACTACATCGACCGTTACCCATACCGAAAAAGGGACCGCTGAATCAGAAACCTAACGTTCCCTTTCAACAGTTTCTTCAGGAAGCGAAAGAGATCAAAGTGAGTAAACATGCGATGGAGCGGATAAGAGACCGTAAGATTGAGATCAGTGAACAAACCTGGTCAAAAATCGGAGAGAAAATGACTGAAGCTAATAAAAAAGGTGTGGACCAATCATTAGTTGTGCTCAACGAAGCGACACTTGTGGTGAGCTCTAAGAATCGAACGGTCGTGACAGCTATGGACCGCAGTGAAACGCAATCTCAAATTTTCACGAACATTAATGGAACGATTTTTGTAAACGAATAGGCTGGACCCTGAACGGGAGGCCTTGACCATCTGCTGACCGATCGATGCAGATGAATCTACCGAAGGAAAGGAATGTCGTCAAAATGCTACGTTCAATGTATTCAGGGATTTCTGGTATGAAAGGTTTTCAGACAAAGCTCGATACGATTGGGAATAACATCGCAAACGTCAACACATATGGTTTCAAAAAAGGAAGGGTCACTTTTCAGGATATGATGAGTCAGACGATGTCTGCAGCTCAAGGGCCGACTGCATTGGCTGAGGGCGAAAATATCAGAGGAGGTTTGAATCCTTCTCAAGTGGGGCTTGGTTCTCAAGTAGGTTCTATTGATACGATCCATACACAAGGGAACAGACAAACGACAAACCGTCCCTTGGATTTAGCTTTAGAGGGAGATGGAATGTTCGTTTTGGGTGAAGGAACAGAAGACCTTCCCATTTCAACTGAGGACGATGCTCTTGACCTCCAAGCAGTAAATTTATCTTTTACACGCGCAGGGAACTTTTATCTGGATAGTGATGGTGCCATTGTAAATGGGGAAGGTAAATACCTGATTGGTCAAAATGGAGAAGATGGAGGAGCAGGCGCAATCACTATTCCTACAGATGCTCAAAGTTTCAGCATCCAGACCGATGGCACAGTCAATTACATCGATAGTACAGGCAATACGGCCGTTGCCGGTCAGATTCGATTGGCACAATTCTCTAACCCTAGTGGGCTTCAAAAAATAGGAGGAAATGCGTTTCAAAATACCAATAACGCTGGAGTTTACTCCCTTGACGGCGAAGGTTTAGCCGGCGTAGATGATTTAATTGCCCCTGGACAAAACGGGACAGGGCAGACAGTATCAGGAGCCCTGGAGATGTCCAACGTCGATCTTGCTGAATCTTTCACTGAAATGATCACCGCTCAACGTGGGTTCCAGGCCAACACAAGAATCATCACGACATCTGATGAAATCTTACAAGAGCTCGTCAACTTGAAACGATAAAAGGGGATAGAGGGGCCTAAATAAACGCCCCTCTCTATATAACGATGATTACTTTAACTAAATTAAACGGTCAGCCTTTTACTTTCAACGCAATCTACATAGAGCAGATCCAATCGAACCCTGATACGACAGTGATAACAACCACCGGCCGGACGTTCCTTGTGAAAGAGAGTGAAGGACAGGTGGTTGAGCAGGTCACTAGGTTTTACAAAGAAATCGGTCTGGTCAGGGCGTCAGACAAGGCAGGTGAAGACAAATGAATGGATTTAAAGTGATGGTGATTACGCTAAGTACTTTGACTGTCATCGGTGTCGTAGCGCTTGTGCTTGTGCTCAATTTTAATGGAGAAAGCGAAGCGAGTAGAGATCGATCGATCGATGATATTCGTGAAGCCTCTTTTTTAACAGAAGAGATTACCACAGACTTGCAAAACGGAGATTATGTCCGCATCAGCTTCCGTGTCGTGACGGACAGCAAAGAGTCTATGGAAGAATTAAAAAAGAGAGATTTTCAAATGCAGAATGTTTTGCTGAAAGAATTATCGACCATGGATTCAGAGACGTTTCAGTCCGGATTATCAGACCTTGAAGCAAAGGTGAAATTGAAACTGAATGAATTCATGTCTGAAGGAGAAGTCACAGACGTCTACACGGTAAACAAAGTCCTTCAATAATAGAGAAAAAGAAAGGGGGGTGAGGTTTTGGCAGAAGAGGTTCTCTCGCAGAATGAAATCGATTCATTGCTTTCGGCCCTGTCTACTGGGGAGATGGATGCAGAAGAGCTAAAGAAAGAAAAAAAGGAAAAGAAGGTAAGGGTTTATGATTTTAAGAGAGCGCTCCGCTTTTCTAAAGATCAGATCAGAAGCTTAACACGAATACATGAAAATTTTTCCAGGTTGTTGACGACCTATTTTTCAGCGCAGCTGAGAACTTATGTGAACATTGAAGTGGCATCGGTGGATCAGTTGCCTTATGAAGAATTTATCCGATCGATTCCTACGATGACGATCCTGAATATTTTCAGCGTGCCTCCCCTTGAAGGACGGATTTTATTAGAAGCAAACCCAAACGTTTCTTATGCCATGATGGATCGTGTGCTTGGAGGTAAAGGAAGCAGCGTCAACAAAGTGGAGAATCTGACCGAAATTGAAACAACGATCATGTCCCATCTTTTTGAAAGGTCCTTGGAAAATTATCAAGAAGCATGGGGATCGATTGTCGATATCGATCCTTTACTGGAAGAATTTGAAGTGAATCCGCAATTTTTGCAGATGGTTTCACCAAATGAAACCGTAGTCGTCGTGTCATTAAACACGACCATAGGCGAGACTAGCGGAATGATCAATATATGTATACCGCATGTCGTATTAGAACCGATTATCCCAAGGTTATCCGTTCACTACTGGATGCAAAAAGAAAAGCCGAAAAATCGCGATCCAGAGGAAGTGCAAGCGATCAGCCATACGATTAAGGAAGCGGAATTGGATGTTCGGGCGGTATTGGGAGAGGCCGACATGAGCATAGAGCAATTTTTGGGCTTAGGTAAAGAAGATGTCATTCGACTCGACCAGCCGATCGACCAACCGCTGAAAATGAAAGTTGATGATGAAGTGAAATTTTACATACAGCCAGGGAAATCCAAAAATAAGCTGGCTGTGCAAGTGTTAGAGGAATATCAAGGGGGTGCCGGAGAAAATGAGTGATGATATGTTATCCCAAGATGAAATTGATGCGCTATTGAACGGCGGGGGTGACACGGACAACGAAGAGGGACCCTCGAGTTTAGCAGAGGAAGAAACGATTTCGCCGCTGGAGGAAGACGCTTTAGGTGAGATCGGCAACATTTCATTCGGAAGTTCAGCGACTGCACTCTCTTCGCTATTGAACCAAAAGGTGGATATTACGACGCCGCAGATTACGGTGTTGGAAAGGAAAGATCTACCTGATGAATTTCCGAAGCCGCACGTAGCGATCGGCGTTACCTATACCCATGGTTTTTCAGGGGAAAATGTACTCGTCATTCGAACGAAGGATGCCGCAATCATTGCCGATTTGATGCTGGGCGGTGACGGTACAGATCCAGATGAACATTTGAATGAAATTGCATTGAGCGCCGTACAGGAAGCGATGAATCAGATGATGGGATCTGCGGCTACAAGTATGTCCACGATTTTTAACAAAAAAGTAGACATATCTCCGCCGGCCATTGATGTGTTGGATTTGGAAGAGGATGAAGGAACGCATAAGATTCCTGATGAGGAAGTGCTTGTAAAAGTGTCCTTCCAGCTCAGAGTAGGAAATTTAATTGATTCAAATATCATGCAGCTCATCCCTGTGAGCTTTGCGAAAGAGCTTGTAGAAGAATTAATGAATCCACAGCAGGAAGAACCCACTGTTGGAGAGAGCTTCAAGGCTTCAGAAGAACCATCTTCAAAGAGTGAACCTGAACAGGTGCAAGAACAGCCTTCTTCACAGAAGCAAGAAGAACAGAGGCAAAGCATGCCTGAGAACACATTCTATGAATCTTCTACTACAAAAGAGGCCCCTCATTCCCCGCAATATGTAGGAGGACCAGCCGGCCAAACAGCAGAAGATGCAAATGTCCAAACGGCAGAATTTCAAAGTTTCAGTCCTGTTCAATTGAATGGGTCCGAGCAAAAGAACTTGGATATGTTGATGGACATTCCATTGAAGGTAACGGTAGAGCTTGGACGTACAAAGCGTTCCGTAAGAGAAATATTGGAATTATCATCAGGTTCCGTGCTCGAACTTGATAAATTAGCTGGAGAGCCCGTGGACATCCATGTCAATGAGAAACTGATGGCCAAAGGAGAAGTTGTCGTCATTGATGAGAACTTCGGCGTACGGGTGACGGATATTTTGAGTCCGAAAGAACGTTTGACAAAATTACGATAAACAATGGATTACTAGGGAGGATTTAACATGGCAGAAAGAATATTAATCGTAGACGATGCGGCATTTATGAGAATGATGGTGAAAGATATTTTAACGAAAAATGGCTATGAAATTGCTGGAGAAGCGGAAGACGGTAAGAAAGCAGTAGAGCTTTATAAAGAGGAGCAACCGGATTTGGTCACGATGGATATTACCATGCCGGAGATGGATGGAATCACGGCATTGAAAGAAATCAAAGGCCAATACCCGGATGCCAAAGTAATTATGTGTTCGGCTATGGGACAACAAGCCATGGTAGTGGATGCCATTCAAGCTGGAGCGAAAGATTTTATCGTAAAACCATTCCAGGCTGATCGAGTGATCGAGGCTATCCAAAAAGCGTTGAGTTAAGAAGGAATGCGCATGGTTTATACATCAAGAGTGACAGTTGCAGCTATTCTGTTCATCCTGATGATGGGTGTGTTTCCTGGACAAGGACTTGCACA
The DNA here is from genome assembly GCF_003386945.1 of Halobacillus trueperi. Lineage (NCBI taxonomy): Bacteria > Bacillati > Bacillota > Bacilli > Caryophanales > Bacillaceae > Halobacillus > Halobacillus trueperi. Next base: position 29,818 of record NZ_QUAE01000005.1, read on the forward strand.
GCCCACGGCCTTTGAATGTATGGAGAACCCTCAACTCGAGGGTTGTCCTTCATCTGAAGGTGGACAGGAGGAAGATCAGCAAACATCAGATTCCCCTGTTGAAATGGATGCCGGGGGCAGTCTTGTGTGGAATGTGGTTAAGCTCATCTTTGCATTGATTTTTGTGGTGGCTCTCCTATATGGATTGCTTAAGTTCTTTAATCAAAAAAATAAAATGTTCAATCAAAACCGCACGATGGAAAATCTCGGTGGGATGAACCTGGGTCCGAACCGCTCCATCCAGGCTGTCCGCATTGGAGGGCAGGTCTTTATTCTAGGAGTAGGGGAAACGGTACAGATCATTACAGAAATTACTGAAGAAGAGACGAAACAGACGTTGATAAATCAAGATCTGAATGGTGGTCCCTCCCCTCAATTGAACATAAAAAAATGGACAGACAAATGGAAAGACAGGAAAGAATCAGAAAGCCATTCTTCTATACAATTTCAGCAGCTGTTTGAAAATCAATTGAACGATATGAAAGATAAAAGGAAAAAAGTCATGGATGAGAAGAGGAGGGATTCTGATTATGAATGAATTCATTGATATCTTCTCAAGCTCCGACCCGGAGAGCGTGGCAACTTCTGTCAAATTGCTTCTATTGCTGACGGTCCTATCCTTGGCGCCGGGAATTTTAATATTAATGACAAGCTTTACAAGGATTTTGATCGTCTTGTCTTTTGTCAGGACTTCATTGGCTACTCAATCCATGCCCCCCAATCAAGTCCTCATCGGTATCGCATTATTTCTCACATTCTTCATTATGGCTCCTACGTTTCAGGAAGTGAATGAACAAGCATTGACGCCGCTCTTTAATGAAGAGATTACATTGGATGAAGCCTATGAGGAAGCGAGTGAACCTATGAAAGAATTCATGGGAAAACATACGAGACAAAAGGATCTGGCTTTGTTTATGAATTATTCAGGCTTGGAAGCACCTGAAAGCATACAGGACGTCCCGTTGACGACTCTTGTTCCCGCATTTGCCATCAGTGAATTGAAAACGGCATTTCAAATGGGATTCATGATCTTTGTTCCATTTCTCGTCATTGATATGGCGGTCGCTAGTGTCCTTATGTCCATGGGAATGATGATGCTTCCACCAGTCATGATCTCTTTACCATTTAAAATTCTACTCTTTGTTTTAGTGGATGGTTGGTATTTAATATCAAAATCATTATTGGAAGGCTTTTAAGATCGGAGGTTTAGAGAATGAACAGTAATATGGTGATATCGTTTGCGAAAGAAGGCATTTATACCGTCCTCCTCATATCTGGCCCCTTATTGATTTTGGCACTTGCCATCGGATTGCTTGTGAGTATTTTTCAGGCAACCACTCAAATTCAGGAACAGACGCTTGCGTTTATACCAAAAATCGTAGCGGTTATGATCGGTCTCATTGTCTTTGGGCCGTGGATGCTGACCAATATGGTTGAATTCACCGCCAATATTTTTAACAACTTGAATATCCTGGTGGGATAACATGCTGGATACGATAGATTTGGCCAATGTGCCAGCGTTTTTGCTTATATTAGTCAGGGTGACGTCTTTTTTCGTCACGCTTCCTCTTTTTTCATATCGGACAGTTCCGACAAGACATAAAGTCGCGTTCAGCTTTTTCTTGGCTGCGATCATGTACTTCACGGTTCCTGCACCTGAACTGATCATTGACGGGGAGTATTTTCTCTTATTGTTCAAAGAGATGGCTGTAGGGATCGGTGTCGGCCTCTTAGCCTACATCATTCTTTCCGCGATACAAATCGCTGGAGGTTTCATCGATTTTCAGATGGGCTTTGCCATTGCTAACGTGATTGACCCGCAAACCGGGGCTCAAAGTCCATTGATTGGGCAGTATTTATATATCGTTACCCTTTTATTTATATTAGCAGTTGATGGTCATCATTTGATGATTGATGGTGTGTTCTACAGCTATGAAGTGATTGCCATTGATCAATTTTTGCCATTAAGGGAAGAAGGTTGGATCCTTTTCGTCATTCAATCCTTCAATCAAATGTTCGTCATTGCCTTTCTCATGGCCATACCGATCGTAGGGTGTCTGTTTTTAGTGGATATTGCTCTCGGAATTATTGCGAGAACCGTCCCTCAGCTGAATGTTTTTGTCGTTGGATTACCTTTGAAAATTTTTGTTGCGCTCTCTGTTCTTGTCATAGCGATGACATTTTACGTGATGCTTATTAGGAAATTATTTGAAACGATGCTGACGACAATGCGTGACCTTATGCAAGTATTGGGAGGTTGAGAATAATGGTTTGGTTAAAGCTTGATCTCCAGTATTTTGCTGCGGATGAGAAAACAGAGAAAGCGACACCAAAGAAACGGGAAGATACAAGAAAAAAAGGACAGGTCCCGAAGAGTCAGGATGTGAATACGGGGTTCTTGCTGCTCCTTATATTCGGAACACTTTTCCTTCTCGGTGGTTATATGGAAGGAACACTGAAAGGCATGTACAAAGTGGCCTTTAATGAGTACATACATAAAGATCTTTCTCAAGAACAGACCCATGCCATGTTTGTAGAAATGACCGTGGAAATATCAAAAATCATCGCGCCGATTATGGGTGTAGCGCTCGTTGCTGGGATTGCTTCGAATCTCCTTCAGGTGGGGATCATGTTTACAGGAGAACCCTTGAAAATGGATCTAAAAAAATTGGACCCTATCAAAGGTGCGAAAAGGATTTTTTCAGCAAGGGCATTGGTCGAGCTCCTGAAATCGCTCTTGAAAATCAGTATGGTCGGCGTCATCACCTTTGCCATCATTTGGGTTAACAAAGATCAAATGATGATGATGTCACAAAAATCGGTGGAAGACGCACTGGCATTTTTCGGAACGATTACGACTATCATGGGACTGGCATCTGCCTTAGCCTTGTTGATCTTATCCGTCCTTGATTATACCTATCAGAAATACGACCATGAAAAAAATATCCGCATGTCCAAAAAAGACATCAAGGATGAGCATAAGAACATCGAAGGTGATCCTCAAATCAAAGCTAAAATCAAGGAAAAACAGCGGCAGATGTCTGCTGCGAGGATGATGAGTGAGGTGCCGGATGCCGATGTTGTCATTACCAATCCCACTCACTATGCGATCGCCATCAAGTATGATGAAGCGAAGTCAGATGCTCCATATGTTGTCGCGATGGGCGTAGATTTTATCGCTCTAAAAATCAAAGAAGTGGCGAAATCGAATGACGTGGTCACCGTGGAAAATAGACCGTTGGCGAGAGCTTTGTACCAGCATTCAGAAATTGACCAGCCGATTGATGAACAGTTTTATAAAGCTGTTGCTGAAGTGCTGGCTTACGTCTATCAATTAGAAAGAAAAATGTAAGAAAGGAGTAAACCCTTATGTCAGCAAGAGATTTATCTGTACTTATCGGCGTGATCTTAATTATCGTCATGCTTGTCATACCATTGCCGGGTTGGCTCCTTAGCTTTTTTATCCTAATCAATATTACCCTAGCCCTGATTGTCATCCTTGTGTCTATGAACATGGATGAAGCTCTGCAGTTTGCCGTCTTCCCGACTTTGTTATTATTACTAACTTTATTCCGACTGGGATTGAATGTTTCAACCACTCGTTCCATTCTCTCAGAAGCAGAAGCGGGGGGAGTCATTGCGACATTTGGAACGTTCGTCATTGGCGGCAACCCACTTGTCGGGTTTGTAGTGTTTGTCATTTTGGTCATCATCCAATTTCTCGTCATCACGAAAGGTGCCGAAAGGGTATCTGAGGTTGCGGCTCGTTTCACATTGGACGCGATGCCGGGAAAACAGATGAGTATAGATGCAGACCTTAATGCAGGAATGATCAACGAACACCAGGCAAAAGAACGTAGAGAGAAAATTGAAAATGAAGCCGACTTCTATGGAGCGATGGACGGGGCGAGTAAATTCGTTAAAGGGGATGCCATCGCTGGAATCATCATCGTTTTAATCAACATCATCTTCGGGCTGATTATCGGTATGGTGCAGATGGGGATGTCTTTCAGTGAAGCGATTGATACATACATGCGTCTCACGGTAGGGGACGGTCTCGTCAGTCAAATTCCTGCCCTTCTCATATCGACAGCGACGGGTATCGTTGTAACGAGGGTGGCCTCTGAAGGTAATTTGAGTACAGATGTCACGAGTCAGCTGCTTCGGTATCCGAAGTTGCTTTACATTGCTGCGGTAACCATCTTCCTTCTTGGTTTGACACCGATTCCAATCTTCCTGACAACTCTGATTGCTGCTGTTCTCGCTTTCGGGGGGTATTGGTTATCCCGACAGGAAAAAGAGCCGGAATTCGAAGAGCCAGAAGAGATGGATGAATCGGAGAGCGATCAAATGAAATCACCAGAAAGCGTTGTGAACTTGATCAGCATGGATCCGATTGAGTTTGAATTCGGATATGCCTTGATCCCGATTGCGGATACGAACCAGGGAGGGGATCTCCTTGACCGGATCGTCATGATACGAAGACAGTTGGCAATCGAACTAGGAATAGTCATCCCGGTAGTAAGGATCAGAGATAATATTCAGCTGAATCCGAATGAGTACCGCCTGAAAGTGAAAGGGAACGAAGTAGCTCAAGGTGAGCTTTTATTGGACCATTACTTAGCGATGAGTCCAGGAGATGATGATGGCATCGATGGCATTGATACCCAGGAGCCTGCGTTTGGTCTTCCGGCAAAATGGATTACAGAAGACCAGAAAGATGAAGCGGAATTATCTGGTTATACGGTTGTGGATCCGCCATCTGTCGTATCGACACATATTACTGAAGTCATTAAACAGCAGGCTCATGCGCTGCTCGGAAGACAGGAAACACAGCAGTTGATCGATCATTTGAAAGAATCCTATCCGATACTCGTTGAAGAAGTAACGCCAGAACCGCTTCGTGTCGGAGATGTACAAAAGGTCCTGGCGAAATTATTACGAGAAAATGTCTCTGTGAAAAACTTGCCTGTCATTTTTGAAACGCTCGCTGATTTTGCGAAAATGACCAATGATACAGAGCTGTTAGCTGAATATGCGAGACAATCTTTATCTGCGCAAATTACGAACCAGTATAAAAAAGACGATCAATTAGTGAAAGTTATTACCGTTTCTGGAAAAGTGGAAAAAATCATTGCCGATCATATTCAGCAGACAGAGCATGGAAGTTATCTAGCCCTTGATCCTGAGAGTCAGCAAACCATTATTACAGCGATTGCAGAACAGGTGGAACAAATGTCCTTACAGGAAGAAACAGCCATTCTTCTATGCTCACCAGCGGTAAGGATGTATGTGAAGCAACTTCTCGATCGTTTCTTACCACAAGTCGTTGTTTTATCTTATAACGAATTAGAACCAACGGTAGAAGTCCAGAGTGTAGGGGTGGTGAATGTAGCGTGAGAGTAAAAAAATTTCAAGCTGCGACAATGCCGGAAGCCATGAAAAAAGTGAGAACCGAATTGGGGACAGATGCAGTGATCTTAAATTCCAAAGTGAAGAAGTCAGGTGGGTTTTTAGGCCTGTTCAAAAAAGATATCACAGAAGTCATTGCTGCCATTGATCCGTCTGATGAGCACCAAACGAAGCATGAGACAAAGCCGGTCGAGAGAAATGAAGAACCGGTGTCGCCCCTCAACCCGAACCTTGAAATCATGGAAGAATTGAAAAATCTAAGGTCTTTAATTCAAAATCGTAAAGAAGCCTATCCTGAAAAGCTAGAAATGGCCTATCAGTTCCTTTTAGGACAGGAAATCTCTGAAGATGTGGCGGGAAAGACGATTGAACGTCTATTAGAAAAGGGAGGCAGCCTTGACGATTTAGCCGAGGTTGAAAACCTCCTGAGACTGGAACTGTATGAATCTATGAAGCAAAAGAAGTTTGGAAAGCCTGCTTATGATAAGAAATTCATCCATTTAGTTGGACCGACGGGAGTTGGGAAGACGACGACTTTAGCGAAACTTGCAGCGGATGCAGCTTTAAACCACCAACTAAAGGTAGGTTTCATTACAACAGATACTTATCGCATTGCTGCGATCGATCAGTTGAAGACATATGCAAAAATTTTGGATATTCCACTCGAAGTAGCTTATAGCATGGAGGACTATAAGAAGGCAAAGGACCGTTTTCAAGACTTTGACCTCGTCCTTGTCGATACGGCAGGAAGGAACTTCAGAGATCCATCCTTTATCCATGAACTTCAGAAAATGATCGATTTTGACGAGGAATCGGATAATTTCCTTGTCTTAGGATTGACGAGTAAATTCGCCGACATGAGCGAGATCCTCGAACAATTCAACGATATTCCGATCCATCAGTTGATTTTCACGAAAGCGGATGAAACCGCACGGAAGGGCAATGCCGTAAACATGGTCCTTACTCATGATGTAGGAGTCGCTTATTTGACAGATGGTCAAAATGTACCGGATGACATTAAGACAGCCTCGGCCATGGGTCTTGCAAGAGAGATTATGGAGGGGTTTGCAAATGAAAGATCAAGCTGAAGTCCTTCGCAGGCGAATACAAGGAATGGAAGGGGAAAAACAAGCCAAAACCATAGCCATTGCTAGTGGAAAAGGCGGTGTGGGGAAGTCGAATTTTTGCATCAACTTTGCATTGCAGCTCATGAGAAATGACAAAAAAGTTTTGATCTTTGATCTGGATATCGGCATGGGAAACATCGATATTTTGATGGGAAAATCACCAAGACGTACATTTGTCGACTTGTTTCGGGAAGAAATGTCGATTCGTGATATTGTCGAACTAGGACCAGAATCTTTATCTTATATTGCTGGCGGTTCGGGGCTCTCTCACATTTTTGAACTTGATCAAGCAAAATTCGCCTATTTTCAAAGCGAATTCGAAGAGCTGACCAAGTCTTTTGATTATATCCTCTTCGACATGGGCGCTGGAGTAACTCAGGACAGCCTGCATTTTATCAGCTCGGCCCATGAGGCGATCGTTGTTACTACTCCTGAACCCACTTCGTTAACGGACGGTTACGCGATGATTAAGCATCTTGTACATAATGACAAAAGTCTGCCGATAAAAATCCTTGTGAACCGTTCGCTTAACGAGAAAAATGGCAGGGCTACTTTCGATCGACTATCCCTTGTAGTCAACAGATTCTTAGAAGCGGAAGTGGCTTTGTTAGGTGTTTTACCTGATGACAGGTCTGTACTTGAAGCGGTCAATAAACAGCGACCATTTGTGATTGACAGGCCTAAAAGCAAAGTAAGCCGATCCCTTGAGGAGATGGTGCGTGATTATTTGAACGAAAGCCACTCTCAGGAGTCCCCCCTTTCGTTCGTAGATAAATTAAAGAGATTTGTTTTTGAGAGGTAGAGAGATGAAGCAGATTAGGGTATTAATCGTCGATGATTCCGCCTTCATGAGGCGTGTTTTGACGGACATTTTAAAAAAAGACCGCCGGATACATGTAGTCGGGACGGCGAGGAACGGTAAAGATTGTCTGAAAAAATTGGATGTCTTACGTCCTGATGTCGTAACGATGGATATTGAAATGCCGGTGATGGACGGATTAGAGGCATTAAAAAAGATCATGGAAAGTTCCCCCCTCCCTGTAGTGATGGTGTCAAGTTTGACTCAAGAGGGAGCGGAAAGCACGATGAAAGCCATGAGTTTTGGAGCAGTGGACTTCATACAAAAGCCATCCGGCTCTATTTCCCTTGATATGGAAAAGGTAGACAAAGATGTCGTCCGTAAGGTTCTTATTGCAGGAGAGGCCAAGGTGAATCCACCATCCGAAAGCTCTAGTGAAAAAGTTCGTGTCCCTGACGATATGAAAGAGGAAGGGCATCTCATTGCCATCGGCACCTCCACAGGGGGACCTAGAGCTTTGCAGGAAGTTTTGACATCTCTCCCCGGAAGCGTTCCTGCACCGATCTTAGTTGTTCAACATATGCCGAGAGGATTTACGAAAACGTTGGCTTCGCGTCTTGATCGACTGTCTGAAATTTCAGTGAAGGAAGCCGAACATATGGAGGAAATACATAAAGGTGTTGCCTATATCGCACCCGGTGGCTACCACATGGAAGTTGTAAAGCATAACCAAAGCCTCGTCATTCATTTAAATGAAGCCAGACCCCTGAATGGACATAGACCTTCGGTGAATGTGATGTTCTCTTCCATTGCAAAACTGCCAGGAATCTCCACAACCGCTGTCATCATGACAGGGATGGGGGCTGATGGTTTAGAAGGCATCCTCGCCATGAAGGAACAAGGAAGAGCGGTTTGCACGATCGCAGAAGATGAAAGCACCTGTGTCGTGTACGGCATGCCAAAAGCGATTGTGAAATCAGGTCTTGCCGATGATGTCCAGAAATTAAATGAAATCAGTCGCAGTATTGTAGAATCTCTTCAAAATAAAAGGAGGTAGTCCTATGGAAACCAATCAGTACTTGGAAGTTTTTATTGATGAAAGTAAAGAGCACTTGCAATCTATCAACGACCAACTGTTACATTTGGAAAAGAACCCTCAGGACCTTTCCATTGTCAATGAAATCTTCAGGTCTGCTCATACATTAAAAGGCATGTCGGCAACGATGGGTTACCAAGACCTTTCTAATTTGACACATAAAATGGAAAATGTCCTTGATGCGGTCCGGAATGAGAAAGTGACGGTGGACGAAGGCATTTTGGATGTCGTTTTTGATTCTGTCGATGATTTGGAAGCGATGGTCATCGATATTTCAGAAGGCGGATCCGGAGAAAGAAATGTCGAGAGGGTCGTCGAGCTTTTGAAGAATATTGAAAACGGGAGCGGAGGTTCAGCCGTCGCTTTGGTGGCAGTCGCACCACAGCAGGCTGAAACCGTCCCCACGCTTTCGATTGATGAATATACAAAAGCAGCCCTGGAACAATCTAGTGAACTAGGAAAAAACAATTACCAGATTGAAGTGGCATTAAGAGAGGATTGTCTTTTAAAGGCCGCACGTGTCTATATGGTCTTTGAAATATTGGAGCAAGCAGGAGATGTCATCAAGTCTTCCCCTTCTGTAGAAGCATTGGAAAACGAAGAATTTGAAACCACCTTTCACGTTTTACTTGTGACAGAAGATGCAGCAGAGGACATAGAGAGTAAAATTAAAAAAGTATCCGAAATTGAAAATGTTCATGTTACTGTCTACCAAATTTCTGAAGAAACGAAAGATGAATCGAAGCCCTCACAAAAAGAAATGGCGGCACAAGAAAAGCCGACTGCTCAAAAAGAAGAGAAAGATGGAAAGCAGGTAGGGAACAAAACGATTCGCATCAACATTGATCGACTGGATGCTCTTATGAATTTGTTTGAGGAGCTTGTCATTGACCGGGGACGCCTTGAACAAATATCTGATGATCTGAAGCACATTGAACTGCGTGAAACGGTCGAAAGAATGACAAGGATTTCCGGGGACTTGCAAAGCATTATCCTGAACATGCGTATGGTCCCGGTCGAGCAAGTGTTTAATCGATTTCCGAGAATGGTCCGCCAGCTCTCTAAGGATTTGAATAAGAAAATCGATTTGAGTGTGGTCGGGGCAGAAACAGAACTGGATCGGACCGTCATCGATGAAATCGGTGATCCACTCGTCCACCTCATTCGGAACGCGATCGATCACGGTATTGAAGGTCCGGGAGAAAGAGAAGCCAAAGGCAAGTCTGCCACAGGAAAGCTAGAACTGAAAGCTTATCATAGTGGAAATCATGTTTTCATTGAAATCTCTGATGATGGCGGCGGCATAGCACGGGACAAAGTCGTCCAAAAAGCGGTAAGCAATCATGTGGTCACAGAAGAACAGGCAGCGGCAATGACCGACTCTCAAGTGTACGATTTAATCATGGAAAGCGGTTTTTCCACTGCTGACACGATTTCTGATGTGTCCGGTAGAGGGGTAGGACTTGATGTTGTGAAAAGCACGATTGAGTCTCTTGGCGGTAATATTTCTGTTGATTCAGTGCCGGATGAGGGGAGTGTATTCTCTATCCAGTTGCCCCTCACCCTTTCAATCATTTCCGTCATGCTTGTAGAAGTGCAAAAGGAAAAATACGCTGTTCCTCTTTCATCGATTATTGAAACGGCCATTGTGAAAAAAGAAGAGATCATGCACGCCCATAACAAAAAAGTTATCGACTTCCGAGGAAAAGTCGTTCCTCTCGTCTTTTTAAAAGATGTACTGGATGTACCGGAAGAATTGGAAGAAGAGGATTACTACTCCGTGGTTATCGTTAGAAAAGGAGAAAAGATGGCCGCTCTCGTCGTCAATTCTTTCATTGGGCAGCAAGAAGTCGTCTTAAAGTCTCTCGGTGATTACTTATCTGGTGCTTTCGCCATTTCAGGAGCGACTATTCTAGGAGACGGACAAGTGGCATTAATCCTGGATAGCAATGCTTTAATCAAGTAACAAAGGAGGGAACAGAAAGTGACAGAAGAAAACAAAAAACTGAAAGTGATCGTATTTCAAATCAATGATGAGGAATACACCGTACCGGTTAATCTTGTGGGTTCCATCGAGCGGATGATGCCAATCACCCGTGTCCCAGGCACAAAATCATTTGTAAAAGGGGTACTGAACCTCAGGGGGGTTGTAACACCAGTCATCGACTTGAGAGAGAGGTTCGGGATCGAAGAAGTAAACGATACTGATGCGACAAGGATCATCACAGTGAAAATACATGATATGAATGTCGGTTTGATCGTGGATGCGGCAAACGATGTTCTGGATCTTGATGAAGAAAGCATCGAGCCTCCACCAGAAGTGGTAGGCACGGTTGAGGTGGCGTATATCCAAGGGGTATCCAAAATGGATCAGCGGCTGTTCATTTTGTTGAATTTAGAAAAAGTTCTTGCCAAAGATGACGTCCATGAGTTGAATGAGCTTTATGTCTAATCCAAAGAATTTCACTGAACGATTTGGTCCGGTTCAATTGGACGTCTTGAAAGAAATCGGCAATATAGGCTCAGGTCATGCGGCTACATCTCTGTCCAAACTGCTTCATAAGAAAATAGAGATGCATGTCCCAGGGGTAGAAGTGGTGGACTTTGATCAAGTGATGGATCTTGCTGGTGGAGCAGATAAAGAAGTGGTCAGCATTTTCCAAAGGATGGAAGGGGAGGCTCCGGGCACCATGTTCTTTATCATGGCTCCTTTCCAAGCCCATCACTTTGTAGAGCTTATGACCAACTCCTCCGAAGGTTTTGATGGGGATTCTGAAATGGCTTTGTCTGCTCTCCAGGAATTAGGGAATATCCTATCAGGTGCATACCTTACCGCGCTTTGCGATTTCACAGAATTGGATATTCAATCAACGGTTCCATCGATTTCTCAAGATATGGTGGGGGCTATTTTAAGTATGGGGTTAATTGAACTCTCCCAAGTGAGTGATGCAGCCATTGTCATCAAGACTTCTCTAACGGATGGAGAAGGAGGGGAAGGTGAATTCCTGGAAGGTCATTTCTTCCTTTTTCCCGATCCTTCCTCCTATCAGAAGATTTTTTCTTCCTTAGGAGTGCGTGAAGATGATTAAGGAAGGACAGATTGTAAGAATTGGTATCGGAGATATGGGAATTGTTCATTCTCCAGATTTGATCCGTACATCAGGGCTTGGGTCTTGTGTCGGTATCGTCCTTTACGATGAAGTGAAAAAATTGGCGGGGATGGCTCATATTATGCTGCCTGAGTCTTCCCTTGCGAAAAAGCATGGGCTGAAAAGGGCGAAATATGCAGATACAGCCATCGAAGATCTGATGACAGCCCTCAAATGTGCTGGAGCTTCATCCTACCGTTTAAAAGCGAAACTGGCAGGGGGGGCACAAATGTTCCAATTCACCTCTTCCAGTGACATGATGCGCATAGGCCCGAGAAACGTGGAAGCGGTGAAAGGGAATCTTCAATCCCTTCATATACCGATTTTGGCTGAAGACGTCGGCGGGGGATGCGGGCGCACGATTGAATTCAATCCTGAAACAACAGCCCTGCATATAAGGAAAGTGAATCAAGGGGAAAGTGTGATTTGATGAAAGGGACACTTCTGTGGAATTTATGGGCGGCGGTTTTTGGTTTTCTATTCGTATGTACAATCAGCGCTAAAGTGACAACTTTTGATACAGCGATCTATAGAGGGACCATAGGTTTTTTTAGTTTTTTTGTACTATCTTATGTGTTTCGGTCATTTTGGAGTCTCGTCACTGCACCTAACGAAACAACAGAAAACAGTCAAGACTCGGCTCAAACAGCAGCATCCACGGAAATGGATGCAGAGGAAACATCGAAAATGGTGCGTGAATTATTGAATGAAGACTCGTAAAGAGCTTAGTAATAATAACCAACTAAAGGACGGGGAGGATTGGAATGGCCAGCTGTTTATCTCCTCAAGAACAACAGTGGTGGAATCTATGGACACATGAACAGGATGGAGAGGCCGCAAATCAATTGGTACAGCAGTACGACTATTTAGTGAGCTACCATGTCCAGCGGATCTCCGCTCATTTACCTAAGAGCGTAAGCAAAGATGATGTGAGAAGTTTAGGAATGTTAGGGCTTTATGATGCACTGAAAAAATTTGATCGAACAAGAGATCTGAAGTTTGATACGTATGCATCCTTCCGTATCAGAGGGTCGATCATGGATGGTTTACGAAAAGAAGACTGGCTTCCGAGATCAGTAAGAGACCGATCTAAAAAAATTGAACAGATGACAGAAAAGCTGGAGCAGGAATTGCAACGTCCGGTAACAGCCAATGAAATTGCTGAATCTCTGAACATATCTCCAGAAGAAGTGGAGGAGACCGTCAAGGATTCTCTTTTTGCAAATGTGCTTTCTATGGAAGAAAAATCGAATGATGGAAGAGAGGATCAAAAAGAAGGGATCGGATATTCGATTCCGGATGATCGAACATTCACTCCATCGGAATCAGTGATCAAAAAGGAAAACTATGAAGAATTAGCGAGAGAGATCGACCGATTAAACGAGAAGGAGCAACTCGTCATCAGTCTTTTCTATCATGAAGAGCTTACTTTAACAGAGATCGGTCAGGTTTTAGAATTGACCACCTCCCGGATCTCCCAAATCCATGCGAAAGCGATCTATAAGCTAAAAGGTGCGCTGCAAGAAATTGTAACCGTTTAGGCAGGTCAGGGTATGGAGCTGAAGGAAGCGAAACTATCTGTTTTTCACGAAAAAAATTACGATTTATGGTATGGTGGAAGCGGCAAAAATGGAAGCTGGCGGATCGATTCATATATATCTGATGGTATTGTGGATGGGGAAAGCTCTCATATAAGCAGCCCAGGATGTAAGAAAAGGATCTGTCAACCAGGCTTCAATGGAAGCTGGACAAGATCTATTCATCCTTTACAGCGATTGTGTAGCTTAAAGAAACACCTACATAAAAGTGACGCAGCATTTATTTTTAGATATCGGATTCGGCAAGTATCACTTACGGACCAGTAAAGGTTACCGTGATGTGTATGTTGTTTTAGAGCAGGGTGAAATTATATTCAGCAGTAGTGAGAGTTATGGAAAATGAGAAGAAATAGGATCAGAAATGAATGGTGAGGATAGACATGACAGTGTTTTTATTGATTTTCAGCTTTATCATTGACGGTGTACTACTGTTTGCACTGTTTATCATGATGAAAAAGGTACGCAAGACTGAAGAACTTGAACTTAGACAAAAACAAGTGGCATCAGAAATTGAGGATCTTTTCACCTCGTATTTAATGGAAATCAAGGAAGAAAATAAACGAATGGAAAGCCTCGTCAGGAAAAGAAGTGCCCCTTCTGATTCTCAAAACACTCAAATGGAAAACAGAAATGATAGAGTTAACAGTCACTCAGAAAAGAAAGTTATCGCAGACAAAGAAGCTTCCTCCAGCTACACCCTGCCTGAGCTGAATGAAAAGGAAAGCTATCAGCCATCTTTTCATTCGCAGGTATTTGAATTGAAAGAAAAAGGTTATAGTATTGAAGAAATTGCGAGAAAATTGGATAAAGGGAAGACAGAAATCGAATTACTGTTCAAATTTCATCAAAAACCTACGAAAAAAACTTGAATGGCCTCGTGTGTTATGATATATTTACTGACGGTGTCAATACGCACGCCTTTGGATTCTCAAGTGAGGTTGCTCTTTTTTAGAGTTCACTAGAGAAGATGAAAGAGGCGGAGGATACTAAAAAAACCAAAACAGGAGGAACTATCATGTCTGTAATTTCTATGAAACAGCTACTAGAAGCTGGTGTTCATTTTGGACACCAAACCCGTCGCTGGAATCCAAAGATGAAAAAGTACATCTTCACGGAGCGTAACGGGATCTACATCATCGACCTGCAAAAAACGGTCAAGAAAGTTGATGAAGCATTCAACTATGTAAAAGAGGTCGCTGCTGACGGCGGTAACATTCTTTTCGTAGGTACTAAAAAACAAGCTCAGGATACAGTTCGTGACGAGGCGACTCGTTGTGGCATGTATTACATCAACCAACGTTGGTTGGGTGGTACCCTGACAAACTTTGAAACGATCCGTAAGCGTATCAACCGTCTTAAAGACATTGAGCGCATGGAAGAAGACGGTACTTTCGATGTACTTCCTAAAAAAGAAGTGGTCGATATGCTTAAAGAAAAAGATCGTCTTGTTAAATTCCTTGGCGGTATTAAAGAAATGAAGAGCATTCCGGACGCAATGTTCGTTATCGATCCTCGTAAAGAGCGCATCGCGATTGCTGAAGCTCACAAATTGAATATTCCAGTTGTAGGTATCGTTGATACAAACTGTGACCCAGACGAAATCGATTATGTCATCCCTGCGAACGATGATGCAATCCGTGCCGTTAAATTGTTGACTTCTAAGATGGCAGACGCTGTCCTTGAAGCGAAACAAGGGGAAGAAACAGAAACAACGGAAGAAACTGAAGCTGCTGTAGAAGCTGCTCAAGAGTAAGAAGGGTCAAAAGGTGATAAGGGGGTATACCTTTATCACCTTTTTTAAAGAATCCGTAACAGCTCAAGCGTCCTGAAACGCAAGAGCTATACTTATATGCAACTAATAAGGAGGCTTTACAATGGCTGTAAATGCTAAAATGGTAAAAGAACTTCGTGAAAAAACGGGTGCTGGAATGATGGACTGTAAGAAAGCACTCACTGAAACTGATGGTGACATGGACAAAGCAATGGAATGGTTGCGTGAGAAGGGAATTTCCAAGGCAGCTAAGAAAGCTGACCGTATTGCTGCAGAAGGTTCTGCTGCAATCGAAATTTCCGGTAACACGGCTGTACTTTTCGAAGTGAACTGTGAAACAGACTTCGTTACGAAGAACGATCAGTTCAAAGATTTGCTTAAAGATCTTGGTCAGCACTTGCTTTCTCAGAAGCCTGCAACAGTTGAAGAGGCTCTAGAGCAGAAGCTTCACGGTGATGGAGAAGTACTTAGCAGCTATATTACTGAACGCGTAGCGAAAATCGGTGAAAAGATTTCCCTTCGTCGTTTCGTAATTAAAGAAAAGACCGATAACGATGCATTTGGTGCTTACCTTCACATGGGCGGAAACATCGGTGTGTTGACTGTCCTTGAAGGCTCTACAGATGAGTCTGCAGCGAAAGACGTTGCGATGCACGTAGCCGCTGTAAACCCTCGTTACGTCTCCCGTGACGAAATTCCACAAGAAGAAGCAGATAAAGAACGTGAAATGCTTAAGACTCAAGCGATGAACGAAGGCAAGCCTGAAAACATCGTTGAGAAAATGGTCGAAGGCCGTTTGAACAAGTTCTTCGAAGAAATCTGCCTGCTTGACCAAAGCTTCGTTAAAGATCCAGACCAGAAAGTAAAACAATTCGTAGCCTCTACTGGTGGTCAAATCACTGGTTTCGATCGCTTCGAAGTTGGTGAAGGTATGGAAAAACGCGAAGAAAACTTTGCTGATGAAGTTATGAACCAAGTTAAAAAATAATGAACATGAAAAATAGGGGACACTGCCGGTGTTCCCTATTTTCAAACATGCTACATAATTGCAGATCCATATGCAAGAAAATGTAGTGGAATACAGTTAAAACACGGGAGGTAACTATGACTACTGCTCGCTATCGTCGTATCGTATTAAAACTAAGTGGAGAGGCTTTAAGTGGAGAAGCAGGGTTTGGACTAGAACCCAGCATCATTAAATCAGTCTCCCGTCAGGTCAAAGAAGTGGCTGAACTCGGTGTGGAAGTCGCTGTCGTCGTCGGAGGTGGAAACATCTGGCGCGGTAAAGTAGGAGCCGAGATGGGAATGGATCGCGCAAACGCTGATTATATGGGGATGCTGGCAACGGTCATGAACTCACTTGCCCTTCAAGATAGTCTGGAAAACTTAGGGATTCCGACCCGTGTCCAAACTTCCATTGAAATGAGACAAGTAGCGGAACCTTACATCCGCAGGAAAGCGATTCGTCATCTAGAAAAGAAACGCGTCGTCATTTTTGCGGCTGGGACAGGGAACCCATACTTCTCTACAGACACGACAGCTGCTCTAAGAGCCGCAGAAGTGGAAGCGGATGTGATCTTAATGGCGAAGAACAATGTAGATGGCGTGTATACGGATGATCCTAAAACCAATGAAGATGCTGTGAAGTACGATCAGCTCTCTTACATGGACGTTTTGAACGAAGGTCTTGGGGTTATGGATTCTACAGCTTCATCATTATGTATGGACAACGATATCGATTTATTGGTATTCTCAATAACAGAAGACGGAAACATCAAGAAAGCCGTAATGGGCGAAAATATTGGAACAATTGTGAGGGGGAAATAATCATGTCTGATGCTGTAATTAACGAAACGAAGCAACAAATGGAACAAGCCACACAAGCTTTCTCTCGTCAGCTTGCAACGGTCCGCGCAGGTCGTGCGAATCCTTCAATCCTTGATAACGTGTATGTGGATTACTATGGAGCGGCGACTCCACTTAATCAACTAGCACAAGTCTCTGCACCAGAACCACGCTTGCTTGTCATTACACCTTATGACAAGAGTGCGATTGCAGAAATTGAAAAAGCGATCCAGAAAGCGGATCTTGGCTTGTCTCCTTCTAGTGATGGTAATGTAGTACGAATCAACATTCCTGCGCTGACAGAAGAACGTCGTAAAGACCTTGCCAAAGTTGTAGGGAAATATTCAGAAGAAGCGAAGGTACAAATCCGTAACATTCGTCGTGATTCCAACGACCGTCTGAAAAAGCTTGAAAAAGATGGTGAGCTAACGGAAGATGATCTTCGTTCTTATCAGGATGACGTTCAGAAGGTCACAGACCAGCACGTTGAGAAAATCGATCAACTTGCAAAAACAAAAGAAGAGGAAATCATGGAAGTTTGATTCTCCAATTCTATATGCCTTAAGGTGTATCAAGCCGCGCTGTAGATGTTTGGCAGCGCGGCTTTTATTTTAGTTTAGGGAATTAAACATTCATTGTCCTATAAGGAGGCATCCGCTAAGAGCGCACAGACACCCTCGACATAATCCATTTGTCTGGTGAAGAGAAGAGCTCTTCCCACAGGCCTTTTAATTATTCGTTCCGTGTTGACTATTGCGTACCTTGAGCCTTTGTTTTAAACACTCACTTTATAGGATATCGGCATTTTTATTGGATTTAGTATATAATAAATAGATGGAACAATTGGACTGGAGGATTGAACATGCCTATCAAGTTTCCATTCAAAAAAGATAAAAAGCAGCCCAGTACCGAGCCATTAGGCCTTGAAGAAAACCATATTCCAAAACATGTGGCGATCATTATGGACGGAAATGGACGATGGGCGAAGAATAGAGGAATGCCTCGGATTGCCGGTCATAAAGAGGGCATGGGTGTTGTGAAGAGAATCGTTCGCTATGCTTCAGATATCGGTGTGAAGGTTCTTACCCTTTATGCTTTTTCTACGGAAAATTGGAAACGCCCGAAAAATGAGGTAGACTTCCTTATGAAGCTCCCTGTCGATTTTCTAAGTACATATTTGCCTGAACTGATCGAGAGAAATGTCCAAGTCCGGACCATCGGTGATTTTGACGTCCTGCCTGCACATACTCAAAAGGCTGTCAAAGAAGCGATGGAAAAAACGAAGGACAATGATGGGCTGATCCTCAATTTTGCGCTAAATTATGGAAGTCGTTATGAGATGGTGCATGCAGTCAAGCAAATTGCTTCTAAAGTACAAGACGGAGAAGTGGACATATCCGATATTGATGAATCCATGTTCTCTAAGGAATTGTACACGTCAGAGTTGATTGAACCTGATCTGCTTATCCGGACAAGTGGAGAACAAAGGTTGTCAAACTTCTTATTATGGCAGCTGGCCTATGCTGAATTCTGGTTTACAGAAGTTTACTGGCCGGACTTTGATGAAAGTCATTTTGAAAAAGCTCTTTATGACTTCCAAAATCGTAAACGTCGTTTCGGCGGAGTATAAGGTGTGAAAAAGACTTATGAAACAAAGAACAATTACAGCCATCGTTGCAGCACTCATTTTCCTTCCAATCGTCATGTTGGGAGGTTGGCCTTTTAAGGCTTTTGTGTATATCATTGCAAGCATCGCCCTACTTGAGCTCGTACGTATGAAAAAGATTGCCCGCTATTCGGTAGCTTCTGGACTCGGCTTGCTTCTCATGTGGGCCCTGATGTTTCCATATGAGGTGTTCGATGAATCCATTACCTCTGGGGACATCATTACAAAATCCGAGATTACATTGCTGGCGGTACTTGTGCTTTTGAGTTACACAGTGCTCGTCAAAAACCGTTTCACTTTTGATGATGCTGGATTTCTTTTATTATCAGCGATCTACATTGGAATGGGATTCAATTATCTAATGGAGACACGAGAAGAAGGGCTGGAATATATCTTCTTTGCATTATTTGTCGTGTGGGCGACAGATACAGGCGCCTACTTGTTCGGTCGTGCTTTAGGCAAACACAAGCTTTGGCCGCAAATCAGTCCGAAGAAAACGATTGAGGGTTCAGTCGGAGGAATCATCCTTGCCTGTGTCGTCGCTTTGATTTTCCAGTTGGTTCATCCTCTTGAGCATTCCTTGATTATCGTGTTACTCGTCACTGTACTTGTATCGATTGCAGGTCAGATCGGTGACCTCGTGGAATCTGCATTCAAGCGTCACTATGCAGTCAAAGATTCCGGAAAAATCCTGCCCGGGCACGGGGGTGTGTTGGATCGGTTCGACAGTTTGATCTTCATTTTACCCATCCTGCATTTGATTAACTTTATTTCATAGGAGAGAGGGGCCGTGGAACAATGAAGCAAGTATCATTACTTGGGGCAACGGGTTCGATTGGTATTCAAACCCTTGATGTTCTTCGCTTGCACCCAGATCAATTTTCTTTATATGCCATGGGGTTTGGCAGAAACGTCGAAAAAGCTCTTCCTCTGATCCGAGAGTTCGAACCTTCCATGATCGTCGTTCAAGATGAAGAAACAAAGAGAAAGCTGGAAAAAGAGATCGCCCATCCACAGATTCTTTGTGGTAGGGAGGGTTTAATTGAGGCGAGTGTAGCCGAACCTGTAGATGTGGTTGTTAATGCAGTCATGGGGAGTATCGGCTTACCTGCTACTTTAAAAGCGATTCAATCAAAGAAACAAATCGCGATTGCGAATAAAGAAACGCTCGTGACGGCTGGTCATCTAGTCATGGAAGAAGCTAAAAAACATGATGTTAACCTCCTCCCTGTAGACAGTGAGCATTCGGCTATTTTTCAAGCTTTGAATGGGGAACAGAGGAGAGACATCAATAAACTCATCATTACTGCATCTGGTGGAAGCTTCCGTGATCAAACAAGGGAAGAACTAGTTGGAGTCACGGTGGATGATGCATTGAACCATCCGAATTGGAAGATGGGAGCGAAAATCACCATTGATTCTGCCTCGATGATGAACAAAGGATTAGAAGTTATTGAGGCGCATTGGCTTTTCGATGTACCTTATGACCAGATTCATGTTATTCTTCATAGAGAAAGTGTCATCCATTCCATGGTTGAATATGTGGACCGTAATGTCATTGCCCAGCTGGGAACGCCGGATATGAAAGTGCCTATACAATACGCATTGACTTACCCAGAACGAAAAGAGCTTCCAATCACGAAAAACTTGAACTTGGAAGAGATCGCTACTTTGAATTTTCAAAAGATGGACATGGATCGTTTTCCTTGTTTAAGGATGGCATTTGAAGCAGGGAGAGCAGGGGGCTCGATGCCGACGGTCTTGAATGCGGCAAACGAAGAAGCTGTCCAGCAGTTCCTAGAAGGCAAAATTTCTTTTCTTGATATTGAAAAATACATCGAACAAGCATTAGAAAACCACGACAGGATTCATAACCCTGACTTGTCTACCATAATTTCTATTGATAAGGAAACGAGGGAAAGAGTTCGTTTCCAAATAAATTAAGAGCTCTGGTTGTTGGAGAAGTTCATGCGACCGTCTAACGATGATGGTTCACTTCCGCTATACACATCCTGTAGAACGATTAGAGCTGAAAAAGGAAGGTGCTTCATTTGACTACAGTGGTTGCATTTATTCTTATGTTCGGACTTTTGGTGTTCGTACATGAGTGGGGGCATCTCATATTTGCCAAACGATCGGGAATGCTCGCAAGGGAATTTGCGATAGGATTTGGACCTAAGATTTTTGCATTCACTCGAAATGAAACTCTTTATACGATTCGTCTTCTTCCCATTGGCGGCTATGTTCGAGTTGCAGGCGAAGATCCAGAAATCGTTGATTTGAAAGCAGGCCACCATATCGGTCTTGAATTCAATGAAGCTGGAAAAGTAAATAAAATCATCGTAAACAATAAAGACAAGCATCCACATGCGCGAGTCATTGAAGTCGAACGCGCGGACTTAGATCATCGCCTTGTCATTGAAGGTTACGAAATCGATGAAGATGAAAAGCTCTTCTTTGAAGTCGACCCGAAAGCGATGTTCGTCATGGATGAAAAAGAAACACAAATTGCTCCTTACAACCGTCAATTTGCATCGAAATCTGTTCCGCAGCGTGCGATGCAGCTTTTCGCAGGACCAATGATGAACTTCGTCTTAGCGATTGTTTTGTTCATGATTCTTGGCTTCATTCAAGGGGTCCCTTCGAACGAAGCAAAACTCGGAGAGATTCAGGAGAACTCCCCGGCCTCACAGGCTGATCTACAGGCTGGTGATGAAGTCGTTGCTGTGGACGGCGAATCTGTCAGTACGTGGGAAGAGTTCACCACCATCATTCGAGCTCATCCTGACGAAGAAGTGACATTGACGATCAATCGTGAGGGTGCCACTCAGCAGTTGAACATCACTCCTGCCGCCGTTGAAAGTAGAGAAACGACCATCGGCCAAGTGGGTGTCGCCCGTGCTTTTGAAGAGTCTTTTGCAAAGAAATTAACGTTCGGGTTTACGCAGACCTATGAGTGGTCAGCATTGATATTAACGAATCTAGGTAAATTAGTGACCGGACAATTTTCATTAGATATGCTTTCAGGGCCTGTCGGAATTTATGATGCCACAGACCAGGTCGTCCGCACAGGATTCACGAATTTCGTCATGTGGACATCCATCTTGAGTATCAACCTTGGAATTGTAAACTTGCTGCCCCTCCCTGCTTTAGATGGAGGACGTCTCTTATTCGTAGGGCTTGAAGGGCTCAGAGGGAAACCGATCGATCCTCAAAAAGAAGGGATCGTTCACTTCATCGGATTCGCTTTACTTATGTTATTGATGCTCGTCGTCACATGGAACGATATCCAACGTTTATTCTTGTGATTTTTTATAGCTGGAAGTCCTGAGGTGATCGGTGATTCCTAGGCTTCTGGCTTCTTTTTATTAACGTCAAATAAAGAAGTGGAATCTTTGAGACTAGTGATTTCCTCCTTTAATAAACTTCAATTAAATAGAACTGAGGTGCATGTTATGAGACAAAGTCATATGTTAATACCTACCCTTAAAGAAAACCCTGCTGATGCTGAAATCAAGAGCCACCAGCTCCTCGTTCGTGCTGGTTACATACGCCAGATTGCATCAGGCATCTACAGCTTCCTGCCGATCGGCCGCCGCGTATTAAGCAAGGTTGAGAATATTGTTCGGGAAGAGATGGAGAAAATCGGGGCTCATGAAATGGCGATGCCTGCCCTTGAGCCTTCAGAACTTTGGAAGGAAACGGGACGTTGGACCACGTTCGGTTCCGAGCTGATGCGCTTGAACGACCGACACAATCGGGAGTTTGCCCTTGGTGCCACCCATGAGGAAGTCATCACAAGCCTCGTGCGTCATGAAGTGAAAAGTTATAAGCAACTTCCTTTGACGGTTTTCCAAATTCAAAATAAATTCCGTGATGAAGCCCGTCCTCGTTTCGGTCTTCTACGTGGAAGAGAGTTTTTGATGAAGGATGCCTACTCTTTCAATGAATCCTACGAAAGCCTTGATGAAACCTATGACAAAATGTTCGAAGCCTACTCGAATGTATTCAGACGCTGCGGGTTGAACTTCCGTGCTGTCATCGCAGACTCCGGAGCCATGGGCGGGAAAGATACCCATGAGTTCATGGTATTATCTGAAGTAGGCGAGGATGTCATTGCCTATTCAGATACTTCTCGCTATGCGGCGAATATTGAAATGGCTCCTGTCGTGGCGGCGTATGAAAAGTCTACAGCGACTCCTCAAACGATGGAAAAAGTAGAAACACCAGGTCAAAAGACGATGAAGGATGTTGCCGAATTCCTGGGTCATGATTTACAGGAAGGCATCAAGTCGATCCTTTTCCAAGTCGATGAGAGATTTGTTCTTGCGCTTACCCGAGGAGATCATGAAGTAAATGATGTTAAATTGAAAAATCTTTATGATGCGGATATAGTTGAACTTGCTTCCGAAGAAGATACTAAACGACTGCTTGGTTCAGGATTCGGTTCTCTTGGACCGATTGGAGTACCTGAAGAAGTGGAAGTTGTCGCTGATCATGCTGTACAAGCCATGGTGAACGTATCTTGTGGAGCGAATGAAGAGGGCCATCATTTTAAGAATGCAACCCCAGAAAAAGACTTTGCGGTCAAAACGTATGCCGATTTACGGTTTATTGAAGAAGGAGATCCATCACCGGATGGAGAGGGCATCATTAAGTTTGCCAGGGGCATTGAAGTGGGACATGTCTTCAAGCTGGGTGAATTTTATTCTGAACGGATGAATGCGACCTTCCTTAATGATCAAGGAAAAGCGAAGACGATGATCATGGGCTCGTACGGTATTGGTGTATCCCGTACACTTGCAGCAATCGTAGAACAATACCACGATGAAAGAGGAATCACGTGGCCGAAGAATATCGCCCCATATCAAGTCCATTTGCTTTCATTGAATCCTAAAAAAGAAGAACAGAAAGAATTGGCAGATCAATTATATGACACACTGCTTGATGCAGGGATCGAAGTCTTATATGATGATCGTAAAGAACGTGCCGGCGTGAAATTTGCCGACAGCGACCTTTTCGGTGTACCTGTAAGGATCACAGTAGGAAAGCGTGCCGGTGAAGGCGTTGTTGAAGTGAAGGAACGCGCAACTGGCGATCAAAATGAATTAGAGACTAGTGAAGTCTTAGAATATATTAAGAACTGGTACAAAGCCTAATACTTTTTTGGAAAACTATACCCTTGCTAAAGGAAAGAGCAAGGGTTTTTCCATGTCAGGTGTTGGGTTAGGAAAGAGGAGGAATTCCGTTTGAGTGTCAGCAATAAAGAAAAAATGCACTATTTGCTGGAGCAGATTCAGTTCCCGCATGATCTAATAGAGCCTCACTTTAAAGACAGCAGCATGCAGAAGCTGGTGGTTTATCGCGAACAAAAATTGTGGCATTTTCACTTTCTTATGCCAAAACCGCTGCCTCCTTCTGTTTATGATTTATTTACAAGTAAACTTATAGCGACTTTCCGTTCAATTGCTGATGTGACCTGGACGATCGAGACATCTGAAAAAGAACTTTCAGTTAATGATGTGCTTGAATACTGGCAGAGCTTCATCAAAACATTAACGAACCTAACACCAAGCTATAAAGATTTATTGATGGAGCAGCAGCCTGAGGTGAACGGGAATAAGGTTATGTTAACTTGCAGGAACTTAGCCGAAAGTCATGCCATACAGAAAAAGTTAGAAGAACCTTTGAAAAGTTTTTGTCTCAAATGCGGCCTTCCTTCGTTCATGCTTTCAACACGAGTGAAAGAAGAAACGGAGCAAATCAAACGTTTTCAGGAAGAACGTCAAAAAGAGGATAAAATACTTGTCCAGCAAGCGGTGAAAGAACAAGAAGAGAGAGCCAAAGATAAAGACGACTCCAAACCAAAAGGGCCGCTTGAGATTGGTTACAAAATTCAAGATGACATCATCCCAATGGAGGAAATCCAGGAAGAAGAGAAGAAGATTGCTGTCCAGGGATATATTTTCGATGTCGAAATCAAAGAACTTCGCTCCGGACGTCATTTATTACTCTTAAAAGTGACGGATTATACGGATTCCTTTTCGATCAAAATGTTCTCACGCGGAGACGATCATGCGGAACTGTTCAAGCACGTGAAAGAGGGCATGTGGATCAAAGCGCGTGGTGGCATCCAGACAGATAATTTCACGAACGAATTAACGATGATGGCCAATGACATCAATGAAGTGAAACCGAAATTGCGAGAAGATAAAGCGCCTGAAGGGGAGAAGAGGATTGAATTGCATGCCCATACCACGATGAGTGCGATGGATGCGCCTGTTTCCCCGTCACGTCTTATCAAACAAGCAGCAGATTGGGGACACGAAGCTATTGCCATCACAGACCATGCGGTCGTTCAAGCCTATCCGGATGCCCATGCCGCAGGCCAGAAAAATGGTGTGAAAATCATTTATGGTGTGGAAGCCAACTTGGTGGATGATGGAGTCCCCATTGCTTACGAGGAACAGGACAGGGAGCTTGAGGACGCCGTCTACGTGGTTTTTGACGTGGAGACGACCGGTCTTTCTGCAGTATACGATAAAATTATCGAACTAGCGGCCGTCAAAGTGCAGGGTGGGGAAATCATCGATCGATTTGAATCCTTCGCTAACCCACATCAACCGTTGTCTCAAACAACGATCGACCTCACAGGAATCACGGATGACATGGTAAAGGATGCCCCGGAAATCGAACAGGTCCTCAAGGACTTCCACGAATGGACGGGAGAAGACATCCTCGTTGCTCACAACGCCAGTTTCGATATGGGCTTTCTAAATGCCGGTTATCAAAACATCGGCCTGGAAAAGTCTACGAATCCAGTCATCGATACGTTAGAGCTCGCTCGTTTCCTAGTGCCTGAATTAAAGAACCACCGTTTAAATACGCTTTGTAAGAAATTCGATATTGAGTTGACCCAGCACCACCGGGCGATTTATGACGCAGAAGCAACGGGTTATTTATTATGGAAACTCGTGAAGCGAGCCATGGAAAAAGAGATTACGAACCATAAAAATTTGAATGATTATATGGGTGAGGGAAAAGCGTACCAACGTTCCAGACCTTCTCATTGTACGCTGCTTGCCACAAACAGCACAGGATTAAAAAACATTTACCGTCTCGTATCAGAAGCGCATGTGAATTATTTCTACCGTGTTCCACGCGTCCCACGCTCCCTTTTGGCCAAAAACCGGGAGGGAATCCTCGTAGGTTCCGGGTGTGACAAAGGGGAAGTTTTTGAAACGATGATGCAGAAATCCGAGGAAGAGGCAGAGAAGGTGGCTGAATTTTATGATTACATCGAAATTCAACCACCAGGAAACTATTATCACCTGCTGGAAAAAGATCTTGTCCAGACGGAAGCGCAAATCCTCGATATTTTGAAAAGGCTTGTCGCTATGGCGGATCGAATGGGTAAAACAATTGTTGCTACTGGTAACACTCACTACGTAGAGCCTCATGAAAAGCAGTATCGGCAGATTCTCATTTCGTCCCAAAACGGGAACCCGCTTAACAGGCAGACACTGCCGGAGGTTCACTTTAAAACAACGAATGAAATGATCGATGAGCTTGATTTCTTAGGAAAAGAAAAAGCCACAGAGTTAGTCGTAACAAACACCCATAAAATAGCCGAGCAGGTCGGTGAAGTTTCACCCGTTAAAGATGACTTGTACACGCCTAATATTGAAGGGGCAGACCAGGAAATCCGTGAAATGTCCTACAATAAAGCACGAAGCATTTATGGAGAGCCTATCCCTGATTTGATCGTTAAACGTTTGGAAAAAGAGCTAGATAGTATCATCGGAAATGGATTTGCAGTAATCTATCTCATTTCACAAAAACTTGTTACCAAGTCTTTAGAAGATGGGTACCTTGTTGGATCACGTGGTTCTGTCGGTTCATCCTTTGTTGCCACGATGACGGATATTACAGAGGTGAATCCTCTTCCGCCGCATTACGTGTGTCCGTCTTGTCAATATAATGAATTTTTCACAGACGGATCGGTCGGAAGCGGATTTGACCTCGAAGAAAAAGATTGCCCGGAATGTGGCACTTCTTTAACAAAAGACGGGCAGGACATTCCATTTGAAACGTTCCTAGGCTTTAAAGGGGATAAGGTCCCGGATATCGACTTGAACTTCTCAGGGGAATATCAGCCCCATGCGCACAACTATACGAAAGAGTTATTCGGTGAAGATAGTGTGTTCCGTGCCGGGACGATCGGTACGATAGCGGAGAAAACCGCTTATGGCTATGTGAAGGGTTACGCCGGAGATCATCAGCTGCTTTATAAAAATGCTGAAATCGATCGTCTTGTTCATGGTTGTACAGGTGTGAAAAGGACAAGCGGACAGCACCCAGGAGGGATCATCGTTGTCCCTGATGATATGGAGATTTATGATTTCTCTCCTATCCAATTTCCAGCAGATGATACGAAATCCGAGTGGAAGACCACTCACTTTGACTTCCACTCCATTCACGATAATCTTTTGAAACTGGATATACTTGGACACGATGACCCGACCGTCATTCGTATGCTGCAGGACCTCAGTGGAATCGATCAGAAGGAAATCCCGGTTGATGATCCTGAAGTGATGAAGATTTTCAGCGGTCCTGAAGCGCTCGGAGTGACGGCGGATCAAATTATGTGTAAAACAGGGACCCTCGGCGTACCTGAGTTTGGTACACGCTTTGTAAGGCAGATGCTTGAAGATACAAAGCCGAAAACATTTGCAGAACTCGTCATCATTTCCGGCCTATCACATGGAACGGACGTATGGCTTGGAAATGCCGAACAGCTGATCAATGATGGTATCTGTACTCTTCCAGAAGTCATTGGCTGCCGTGACGATATCATGGTGTATCTCATGCATAAAGGTCTCGATCCTTCCCTTGCCTTTAAGATTATGGAATTCGTTCGTAAAGGCCGAGGCCTTCAAGATGAGTGGATCGAAGAAATGAAAAAACACGGCGTGCCGGACTGGTACATTGATTCTTGTAAGAAGATCAAATACATGTTCCCGAAAGCACACGCCGCCGCCTATGTATTGATGGCGGTAAGAATTGCGTATTTCAAAGTCCACTATCCGATTTATTTCTATGCAGCCTATTTCACGGTCAGAGCGAGTGATTTTGAACTGGAAACGATGATGAAAGGTTCCGAAGCCATTCGTAAGCGCATGAAAGAGATTCAGGAAAAAGGCTTCGATGCCACTCCAAAAGAAAAGAGTTTGATGACTGTCCTTGAACTATCCCTTGAAATGTGTGAAAGAGGGTATGCTTTCAAGAATGTGGATCTGTACCGTTCCAGTGCTACAGACTTCCTTGTCGAAGGCAATGAACTAATTCCACCGTTTAATGCGGTCGACGGTTTAGGAACGAACGCAGCAATCAATATCGTCAATGCAAGAAAAGAAGGCGAATTCTTATCGAAGCAAGATTTGAGAGAACGGAGCCGTATTTCCAAAACCGTTCTGGAGTACCTGGATAATTTCGGATGCTTAGAGGGAATGCCAGATGAAAACCAACTGTCTCTTTTCTAATTTCTCAGCTCCACATCAGTGAGGGGCGGAGGAAACGCTGTTGATTTCTTCCTTTGTTGCATAGAATACGCATCTATGATATATTTTTTATGGTGAGAAGAGTGATACGAACGACGAAAGAGTGGGGCAACCCACTCTTTCGTCATATTCCAGCCTCTTGCTTGTGGAGAAACTTCGATGCATGAGGGGTTTTTAGTACCCGCGAGACGAACCGCTATGATCTATGTCATAGCGGTTTCTCATGGTACTTGCAATTCTGGCCCCTGTTACTTAAATGAAATGAGCGAATACATCCCATAATAATAAATACTAACCATTACATTGTGTTCGAAGGAGGGAAGAGCATGAGCAATCATGTTACATCCGTTGCAGAACGTCTTGTCCAGCCGATCCTTGAGGAGATGAACCTCGAACTTGTGGATATCGAGTACAAGAAAGAAGGTCAGAACTGGTACCTTCGCGTCTTTATCGATAAAGAAGGCGGTGTGGACATAGAAGAATGCGGACAAGTATCTGAACAACTGAGTGAAAAATTAGATGAAGAAGATCCCATTGAAATTGCGTACTTCCTGGAAGTTGCATCACCTGGGGCGGAACGTCCTCTAAAGACAGAAGCAGACTTTGAAAAGTTTGTCGGTGAATATGTGTACATGAAACTCTACGAACCGATTGATGGGGAGAAGGAGTTTGAAGGGACACTGAAGTCTTTTGAAAATTCCGTGGCAACCGTAGAGATTCGTATTAAGACACGTAAGAAACAACTGGAAGTACCATACCAAAAAATAGCTAAAGCCAATTTAGCTGTCACATTTAATTAAGGGGGAGAAAACTGTTGAGTAGTGAACTATTTGATGCCATGAATTATTTAGAGAAGGAAAAAGGCATCGACAAAAATCTTTTATTGGAAGCACTTGAAGCAGCATTGATTTCTGCTTATAAGAAAAACTTCAATTCCGCGACGAACGTACGCGTGGATATTAATGAAGAAGAAAGTGCCATGAAAGTCCTTGCGCGAAAAGAAATCGTAGAAGAAGTCATGGATCCGCAGCAGGAGATTTCTTTAGAAGAAGCGAAAGACATCGATCCGAACTATGAGATTGAAGATGTCATCGAGGTGGAAGTGACACCTATGGACTTCGGCCGTATCGCAGCCCAAGCGGCTAAGCAAGTCGTTACGCAGCGTGTCCGTGAAGCAGAGCGAGGCATCATTTACGGTGAGTATGTCGATCGTGAAGAGGATGTCATGACAGGGATCATCCAAAGAAAAGATCCCCGCTTCGTCTATGTGAATCTAGGTAAAATTGAAGCACGTCTTCCAGAAGGAGAGCAGATGCCGACAGAGACCTATGAAGTTCACGATCGCCTCAAAGTATTTGTGACAAAGGTGGAAAACAGCAACAAAGGTCCACACATCTATGTTTCCCGTACACACCCGGGTCTCTTGAAGCGTTTGTTTGAGATGGAAGTACCTGAGATATATGACGGTACTGTTGAAGTCATGTCTGTAGCCCGGGAAGCAGGGGACCGTTCGAAAATCTCGGTTTATGCAGAAGATCAAGAAATCGATCCGGTCGGCTCTTGTGTAGGTCAAAGAGGCCAGCGTGTACAAGCCATTGTTAATGAACTGAAGGGTGAAAAAATCGACATTGTTCAATGGTCAGAGGATCCCGTTGAATATGTTTCGAATGCCTTAAGCCCTTCAAAGGTCGTGGAAGTGCTTGTAGATGAAGAGGATAAGGCGACAACAGTGATCGTTCCTGACTATCAACTGTCCCTTGCGATCGGTAAACGCGGTCAAAACGCTCGTCTTGCGGCTAAGTTGACAGGCTGGAAGATTGACATTAAGAGTGAAAGTGAAGCACGTGAACAAGGTCTTCTTTCTACAGAAGAAACCGATATTGAAGATGAAGACGTTTTTGACGAAGAATTGTCTGAAGATTAAGGAGGGGGAGAACGATGACCCGTTCCAAAAAACAACCGTTAAGAAAATGTGTCGTTACACAGGATATGATTCCTAAACAACAATTGATCCGTGTTGTACGCAATAAAGAGGGAGAGGTTTTTGTGGACGACACAGGAAAAAAGAATGGGCGTGGAGCCTATCTCATGAAAGACCTTCAAGTCATTGAACAGGCTGAAAAGCAGCAGGTGCTGAACCGTCACCTTAAAACGAAGGTGGATGACAGCATTTATGAGGAATTGAGAGCAAAAGTAAAGGCTGACCCATCATGAAGGGCAGCTACTTGAACCTGTTGGGTCTGGCTTTAAGAGCCGGCAAGTGTACGCTCGGTGAAGAATCGATCGTACGAGACATCCAAAAGCGAAAAGCTAAGCTCGTTCTCATTGCCAATGATACAGGGAAACAAACAAAGAAGAAGCTGACAGATAAATGCAGTTTCTATGAAATACCTTGCTATGAAGTCGATGATCGAGAGACATTATCACAGGCTATCGGAAAGGCAGGGAGAGTCGCGATCGCAGTTCTTGACCAAGGATTTGCGAAAAAGTTGCAATCGCTACTCGATGAATCTATTCGGGGGTGAAGATTTTATGAGTAAAATGCGCGTATATGAATATGCAAAGAAAAATGAACTATCTAGTAAACAAGTCATTCAAAAACTGCAAAATCTGAATATCGAAGTGAACAACCATATGTCCACTTTGGAGGAGGATGCAGCGAAGAAGCTGGATCAAGCATTTGGAAAAGGGCAAGCATCCAAAGGTCAAAACCAGAATAAATCGAAGTCTCAAAAACCGAACAACAACAAAAAACCAGCCAACAAAAAGCAAAGAAACAACAACCAGAAAAACCAAAAGCCTTCCCAGCAGCAAGCACCTAAAAAGTCTAAAAAGCAGACACCTGAAAAGATCACATATTCAGGCAGCCTGACGGTTGGTGAGCTTGCAGAAAAGCTAAACAAGGATTCTTCAGACATCATCAAAAAGCTTATGTTCCTAGGCACAATGGCTACCATCAACCAGGAACTGGATGCAGATTCGATCGAATTGATTTGTGAAGAGTTCGGAGTAGAAGTTGAAGAAGAGGTCATTGTTGACGAGACAGACATTGAGAACCTGACGTTCGATGACGCACCGGAAGATTTGAAGGACCGTCCTGCTGTCGTAACCATCATGGGACACGTAGACCACGGAAAAACGACGCTTCTTGATCAGATCCGCAACACGAAGGTGACAGAAGGCGAAGCGGGTGGAATTACTCAGCATATTGGTGCATACCAAATTGAAGATAAAGGCAAGAAGATCACTTTCCTTGACACGCCTGGTCACGCTGCATTCACTAGCATGCGTTCCCGTGGTGCTCAAGTGACAGACATCGCCATTCTTGTCGTTGCTGCTGACGATGGTGTAATGCCGCAGACGAAAGAAGCGATCAGTCACGCGAAAGCAGCAGAAGTACCAATTATTGTTGCGGTCAATAAGATGGATAAAGAAGGCGCGAACCCTGACCGTGTTATGCAGGAGCTTATGGAATATGAGCTGATTGCTGAAGACTTTGGTGGAGAAACGATCTTTGTCAAAATGTCAGCGGTCAATGGTGAAGGAATCGACGATCTTGTTGAAATGATCGGCCTTGTATCTGAGATGGAAGAATTGAAAGCAAACCCTGAACGTGCTGCTTATGGTACGGTTATTGAAGCTGAGTTGGATAAAGGACGCGGTCCTGTTGCTACATTGCTGGTCCAGAACGGTACTTTGAATGTCAGTGATGCCATTGTAGTAGGAAATACTTGGGGACGTGTACGTGCCATGGTGAACGATATTGGTCGTCGCGTACAAGTTGCCGGGCCATCTACACCAGTGGAAATTACCGGATTGAACAATGTTCCACAGGCAGGTGATCGTTTCTTAGTCTTTGATGACGAGAAGAAAGCGCGCTCTGTCGGTGAAGCTCGTGCTCAAAAACAATTGGAAGAAAACCGTGGCTCTACAGCAAAAGTGAGCCTTGACGACTTGTTTGATCAAATTAAACAAGGCGAAGTTAAAGAAATTAACCTGATTGTTAAAGGGGACGTGCAGGGATCTGTAGAAGCTCTTGCCGGATCTCTTGAGAAGATTGAAGTGGAAGGTGTGAAAGTTAAAATCATTCACACAGGTGTTGGGGCCATTACAGAATCTGACATTACACTCGCTTCTGCTTCCAATGCCATCGTTATTGGTTTTAACGTCCGTCCAGACGGGAATGCTAGAAAAGCAGCTGAAGCGGAAGATGTAGAAATCCGCCTTCATAACATCATTTACAAGGTGATGGAAGAGATCGAAGCAGCTATGAAAGGGATGCTCGATCCAGAATATGAAGAGAAGATCATCGGTCAGGTGGAAGTGCGTGAAATCTTCAAAGTATCTAAGATTGGTACGATTGCTGGATCTTTCGTTACGGATGGTAAAATCGGCCGAAATTCCGGTATCCGTGTCATCCGCGATGGTGTCGTCATTTACGAAGGTGAAATCGATGCACTGAAACGTTATAAAGATGATGCAAAAGAAGTTCAAAAAGGATATGAATGTGGAATTACTATCAAGAACTTCAACGACATTAAAGTGGGCGACATCATTGAACCATTTGAAATGCAGGAAATCGAGCGTAAATGATTGTAAGCGCAGAAGTGGATGGTATCATTTATGATGCGCAATCACTGAAAAACAAGCGTGCGGTTTTGAAACGCATCATGACAAGGCTGAGGAACGAATTCAACATAGCTGTAAGTGAACTTGAATATCAAGACTTGTGGCAAAGAACTCGGATCGGCCTCGTCACGATCGCTAGTGATAAAGTGATTGCGGAACAAACGATGCAGCAAGCTTTGGCTTTCATCGACTCATTTCCTGAATTTGAACGGACAGAAACCCACCAGGAATGGCTATGATGTCTGGTTAGAAGAGGTGAATAAAACATGAACGATTTAAGAGCGAACCGCGTTGGAGAACAGATGAAAAAAGAGATGAGTGACATCATCAGCAAAAAAATCAAGGATCCACGCGTAGGGTTCGTCACCGTCACAGAAGTGAAAGTGACAGGAGATTTACAACAAGCGAAAGTTTATATTTCTGTATTGGGTGATGATAAACAGAAACATGATACCCTCGTAGGTCTTGCAAAAGCGAAAGGGTTCATCCGGTCTGAAATCGGCCAGAGAATCCGTCTTCGTAAGACACCGGAAATCATGTTTGAGTTTGACGAAGCGATCGAAAGAGGAAATCGTATTGAAACGATTCTTCGTGATTTAAACGATACGGAAGATTGACAGAAAAATCCGTGCTGGTTCAGCACGGATTTTATATAGGATAAAAAAGTTTCGAGGTGAGAGGTATATGGACGGGATTCTTCCATTATGGAAGCCAAAGGGTTTTACATCCCATGATTGTGTCAGTAAGGCCCGTGGAATGTTGAAAACGAAAAAGGTCGGTCATACAGGGACCCTTGACCCAGAAGTGGAAGGGGTATTGCCCCTTTGCGTAGGAAAGGCTACGAAAATCGTTCCTTTTTTAACGGAGACAGATAAAGTGTATGAAGCTACTGTAACACTCGGGTATGCGACAGACACCGAGGATGCAACAGGTGCGACGGTTGAAACGACCCCAGTAAATGAATTCATTTCCATAGAAAAGATCAAAAGCGTACTTGGAACTTTTAAAGGCTGGATTACTCAGACACCGCCCATGTACTCTGCTGTAAAAGTTAACGGGAAGAAGCTTTATGAATATGCCCGGGAAGGGATGGAAGTGGAGAGGCCATCAAGAGAGGTGCACATTAAGCATATCGGACTGATTTCACCTGAACCGAAACAAGAGGGAGACACCTTTACTTTTTCGTTCCGAGTGATCTGTTCAAAAGGCACCTACGTGCGAACGCTATGTGTAGACATTGGAAAAGCCCTTGGATATGCCGCTCACATGTCCTCTTTGGTACGGACACAGACCGCAGACATTACAAAGGAAGACTGCTATTCTTTCGATGAAATCCAGCAGGTCGTAGATGAAAGCTCTGGAGAACAATTACTCCTTCCTTTATCCAGGGGACTCGCTCATATGGCCTCCTGGGAGGTGGATGATGAACAGATCGAAAAAATCAATCACGGTCAAGTATTCGAAAAACCTGCCCATATCCATCAAGAGCAATTTACAGTGATGAATGCTGGAGAGGTCTTGGCGATTTACCAGCAGCATCCACGAAAAACCGGCCTCATAAAGCCGGTACGTGTATTTTAACGCTCTCACTTTTAGATGGTGAATGAAATTGACCTCTTTAGGGGACATAGCCATAGTTTTTTATCAGAGTTTGTTGGTTTTCCTTGCATTTCATTCAAAAAAAATGTACCCTTTAATATGGAACCTTCGCTTGGCGGAACGTAACTCCGACGTCCGCTCGGGGAAAGGGAATTCTAAATTTTATCAGGAGGTGTAGCTATAATGGCTATCACACAAGAACGTAAACAAGAACTAATCAATGAGTACAAAACTCATGACAACGACACAGGTTCTCCAGAAGTACAAATCGCTGTACTAACTGAGCAGATCACTACTTTGAACGAGCACCTGCGTACACACAAGCAGGACCACCACTCTCGTCGTGGATTGCTTAAAATGGTAGGTAAGCGTCGTAACCTATTGAACTACCTTCGTAATAAGGACATTACACGTTACCGTGAGCTAATCAAGAGCCTTGGCTTGCGTCGCTAATGTATGGGGAAAAGCGGGAGTTATTCCCGCTTTTTCTGTATGTTTACATACAGAAGGGTGTAAACTGACAATAAACCCTTATAATGAAATAAGAAGAGTTATCGAGAGGAGTTAAGTTCTTTATGGCAGAAGAAAAACAAGTGTTTTCCATTGACGTTGCCGGTCGTACTTTTTCTGTAGAAATTGGCGAGTTGGCGAAACAAGCGAATGGTGCAGCACTCATTCATTACGGAGATACGACAGTCCTATCCACAGCTACCGGCAGTAAAGAGCCGAAGGACCTGCCGTTTTTCCCATTGACAGTAAATTATGAGGAGCGTCTTTACGCAGTAGGTAAAATCCCAGGAGGATTCATTAAACGTGAAGGTCGTCCAAGTGACAAGGCTGTCCTTGCTTCCCGTTTGATTGACCGTCCGATTCGTCCGCTATTCCCTGATGGGTACCGTAACGATGTACAAGTGATCAGCTCCGTAATGAGTGTGGATCAGGATTGTTCTTCAGAAATGGCTGCAATGCTAGGGTCTTCCATTTCTTTAGGCGTGTCTGATATTCCTTTTGAAGGACCGATTGCAGGGGTCATCGTTGGACGAGTAGATGGTGAATTTGTCATCAATCCTACCGTTGAACAACAAGAGAAAAGCGATATTGACCTTACAGTAGCGGGTACGAAGGATGCCATCAATATGGTTGAAGCGGGTGCCAATGAGGTTTCTGAAGAGGACATGCTTGAAGCCATCATGTTTGGACATGAAGAAATTAAGCGCTTAGTTGCTTTCCAAGAAGAAATCGTTGAAGCTGTAGGTCGTGAAAAGATGGAAGTTCAATTGTTCGACCTGGATGCTGAACTGAAAGAGAAAGTAGAAGCAGAAGCAACAGAAGCTATTGTTCAGGCCATCAAAACAGAAGAAAAGAAAGCTCGTGAAGAAGCCATTGCACAAGTGAAAGCTGACGTTATCGCTTCTTATGAAGAGCAAGAAGCAGATGAAGAGACGATCAAACAAGTAGGATCCATATTAGAAGATATGGTGAAAACGGAAGTGCGCCGTCTCATTACGAAAGATAAAATTCGTCCGGATGGCCGTGGTGTTGACGTTATCCGTCCACTGACTTCCCGTGTAGGATTGCTACCACGTACACATGGTTCCGGTTTGTTCACACGTGGTCAAACCCAGGCCCTGAGTGTATGTACCCTTGGAGCTCTTGGAGATGTACAGATCCTCGATGGTCTCGATCTTGAAGAGTCCAAGCGTTTCATGCACCATTACAACTTCCCTAAATTCTCTGTCGGAGAAACAGGCCCGATCCGTGGACCTGGTCGTCGTGAAATCGGGCACGGTGCTCTTGGTGAACGTGCACTTGAGGTCGTCATTCCTTCTGAGAATGAATTCCCTTACACTATCCGACTGGTTTCTGAGGTTCTAGAATCAAACGGATCTACTTCTCAAGCGAGTATTTGCGCAAGTACGCTTGCTATGATGGATGCTGGTGTTCCAATTAAAGCACCAGTGGCTGGTATTGCGATGGGTCTTGTGAAATCAGGCGATGATTATACCATCCTTACAGATATTCAAGGCATGGAAGATGCGCTTGGAGACATGGACTTCAAAGTTGCAGGAACTGAAACAGGAGTAACAGCCCTTCAAATGGATATCAAGATTGAAGGTCTTTCCAGAGAAATTCTGGAAGAAGCATTGGCTCAAGCGAAAAAAGGCCGCATGGAAATCCTTGGACACATGCTTGAGACGATTCCTGAAACACGCAAAGAACTTTCAGCACATGCTCCGAAGATCATGACGATGAAAATCAACCCAGACAAAATTCGTGATGTTATTGGACCGAGCGGGAAACAAATCAACCAAATCATTGATGATACTGGTGTGAAGATCGATATTGAACAGGATGGAACGGTGTTCATTTCTTCTACAGATGCAAGCATGAATGCAACAGCACAGAAAATCATCGAGGATATCGTACGTGAAGTAGAAGTCGGCGAAATTTACGATGGTAAAGTGAAACGTATCGAGAAGTTCGGTGCTTTCGTGGAGCTATTCAAAGGAAAAGAAGGGCTTGTCCACATTTCTGAAATGGCTGAAGAGCGCATTGGAAAAGTGGAAGACATCGTATCCCTTGGTGATACAATTAAAGTGAAGGTCAAAGAAATCGATAACCAGGGAAGAATCAATCTTTCTAGAAAAGCAATCCTTCTCGATGAGAAGAAAAAGCAAGAAAACGTTGAACAATCCTAATATGGTTACGTAAAGAAGAGATACTGGCTTGCCAGTCTCTTTTTTTTATGCCTAAAATCCATTTTGAAGATCTTTTGATGCGATTGGTGCGCAGGAGGAATGGCTAATGGTAAGTAAAATTGGTCTAGAAGGAGGACATGCCCCATAGAATGGAGATAGGGGTGATGGTCCATGAGCTTCAGATTAATCGTATTATTCAGCGTCAATCTCTGTTTTTTTATAGGGTTTGGCATGGCTTTTTTGACTGCAGACCATGTCGTGACCGTCAATAAAGAAGATACCATCTACCAAAAAATCCAGGCCGAAAAAGAAGAATTTGAATGGGAAGCACAGGATGCGAAGATCGATTCTGTATGGAAAAAGACACCCGGGCTTGTTGGCCGGAAAGTAGATGTCGAAGCCTCTTATAAGAAAATGCAAAAATATGGCAAATACAATCCTGAATTGTATGTCTATAAATTGATCAAGCCTGAGGTTTCTCTGGAGGATTTACCCGCTTCTCCGATCTATAGAGGTCATCCGGATAAAGAAGCCGTTTCTTTTCTAATTAACGTCTCCTGGGGGGAAGAATACATTCCAGATATGGTGAAAATCTTAAATGAGCACCAAGTAAAAGCTACTTTTTTCATTGATGGAGCCTTTGCGAACGATTTTACACACCTCGTTCAGATGATTGAAGAAGAAGGGCATACGATCGGGAGTCATGGGTATAGACATAAGGACATGGGAAGAATGACGAAAGAACAATCGAAAGCGAATTTAGAACAAGCGGATGAGCTTTTATTCGCCCTGACAAAGGAAAAAGTGAAGTATTTCGCTCCTCCATCTGGAAGCTTTAATACCGCTACCGTTGAAGCGGCAGATGAAATGGGAATGGAAACCATCTTGTGGACAGTGGATACGATCGATTGGAAAAAGCCAACTTCAGATGTACTGATCACAAGGGTCACGGGCAAGGTCCATAATGGTGCTACCATCCTTATGCATCCGACCGAGGTGACGGTGGAAAGCCTTCCAATACTAATTGAACGAATTAAAGATAAAGGGTATAAACTGGTTTCACTGCAAAAATTATTGAGTGAAGAGAGATAGAGAAGAAGGAGAGTAGCCCAAGTGAGAATGAAATCTCTAGCCCAAAAACAAGTGATTGATGTAGAGAATGGGGAGAAATTAGGAATTCTAGGAAAAGCGGACTTAATCATTGATCCCGATTCGGGAGTGATCAAGTCATTGGTCATTATGAATCAAGGATTCATTGGGTTTGGATCTTCAAAAAAAGCAATGACGATCGATTGGAGTCAAATTGAGACCATTGGTGAGGAAACGATCCTCTTAAAAAAACGATGAACACTGCAGCCTGTGCTGCAGTGTTTTTTGTTTATTAATCGAAATCACTAACTCCGCATTCCGGCATAGGATACAAGGAGATAAGATACTAGATAAAGGAGACATCCGGGATGCTAACAGGATATCATGTAGCAGTCATAGGGGGCGATGCCCGGCAGATCGAACTTATTCGAAGGTTGAATGAGTGGGATGCCACCGTCTATTTGGCTGGGTTCGACCAACTGAATGAAAGCTTTAGAGAAGCCATTGACCTTGACTTCGACAGCGAGCAGGTGGAAAAATTGGATGCCATCATCCTTCCTGTACCGGGGACGGATTCGGACGGAAAGATTGAAGGGATATTCTCCAACCAGCTGATCCATTTGTCAGAAGAATGGTTGAAAAGGACACCCGACCATTGCCAAGTGTTTTCTGGAATTGCCAATGATCATTTAAAAGATTTAGCAGCTAAAACCAATCGTACACTCATCCCCTTAATGGATCGGGATGATGTTGCCATTTATAATTCTATTCCTACCGTAGAAGGGACGCTCATGTTGATCATTCAACATACGGATTTTACGATTCACGGATCTAAAGTCATTGTACTCGGTCTTGGAAGGGTAGGAATGAGTCTTGCACGCACGTTTGACCACCTCGGTGCCAAAGTATCTGTTGGAGTACGTTCTTCAAAAGCAGCGGCAAGAGTTTATGAAATGGGGCTGGACACGATTGATATGAATGACATAGAGAATGCAGATATGTCATGTGACATCTTGCTGAATACCGTTCCATATCTGGTCGTAGATGCTTCGGTCATTAAACAGTTGCCCTCTCATGCGATGATTTTGGATCTCGCATCCAAACCGGGAGGAACCGATTTCCGTTATGCAGATAAACGAGGAATTAAAGCATTACTCGCACCAGGTCTGCCGGGAATCGTAGCACCAAAAACGGCTGGGAGAATCATAGCAGATGTTGTGTCACGAATTGTTCAGGAAGGTTCACGAAAGGAGAATGAATAATGTCTAAGTTAAAAGGGAAAGTGATTGGATTCGGGTTAACTGGATCCCATTGTACGTACCATGAGGTTTTTCCTGTCATGCAGGAGCTCGTCGATCTCGGAGCCACCGTAGTCCCTGTTTTATCTTACACTGTACAAAATACGGATACCCGCTTTGGTGATGCTTCCGATCATTTAGAAAAAATAAAAGAAATCACAGGTGAAGAACCGATTTTGACGATTCCTGATGCAGAACCCCTCGGACCTAAACGTCCTTTGGACTGCATGCTGATTGCACCTCTTACGGGGAATTCGACTAGTAAATTCGCAAATGCATTGACGGACTCCCCTGTGTTGATGGCTGCTAAGGCAACCTTGAGGAACGAAAGTCCTGTTGTCGTGGCCGTTTCAACAAATGATGCTCTTGGATTGAATGGTGTAAACATTATGCGTCTTATGGCAACAAAAAATATTTACTTTGTACCTCTAGGTCAGGATCATCCTTTCAAAAAGCCCAATTCATTGGTAGCGGATATGACTTTAATCCCAGAAACGATTGAAGCAGCGCTCGAAGGAAAGCAGCGACAACCCGTTTTAATTGAAAGGTATACGAATTAATTCTTTTTTTCATACCAGGTGTTCTTGTAAATATGATAAAATAACAAAAATAGTGACATGTCTTACTATTCTTACAAATGATATACAAGAGAGGATGCCTAATATGAGTGAAACGAAAAAATATAATGTAGCGGTCGTCGGGGCGACTGGAGCCGTAGGACAAAAGATGTTGGAAACTTTGGAAGATCGAAAGTTTCCTGTTGAAAACTTAAAGCTTCTCTCATCAAGTCGATCAGCAGGATCGAAAATGGTGTTCAATGGTGAAGAATACACGCTTGAAGAAGCGACACCTGAAAGCTTCAAAGGTGTGGACATTGCTTTGTTTTCTGCTGGAGGTTCTGTATCTAAGAAACTGGCTCCTGAAGCTGTTAAACACGGTGCTGTCGTCATCGATAATACGAGCGCTTTCCGTATGGCGGAAGGTGTACCTCTTGTGGTACCTGAAGTGAACGAAGCAGATATCAAGGAACATAAAGGAATCATTGCCAATCCAAACTGTTCGACCATTCAAATGGTTGCTGCTCTTGAGCCGGTCCGTAAAGCTTATGGCATGAACCGTGTCATTGTTTCAACCTACCAAGCCGTTTCCGGCGCTGGAAATGAAGCAGCTGATGAATTAAGAGAACAATCTCAATCTTTCTTGAATGGGGAAGAGCTTGAAGCCAACCTGCTTCCTGTTAAAGGAGATAAAAAGCATTATCCGATCGCATTTAACGCCCTGCCTCAAATTGATGTCTTTCAGGATAATGGTTATACATTCGAGGAAATGAAAATGATCAATGAAACGAAAAAGATCATGCATGCACCTGATCTTTCTGTGGCAGCTACTTGTGTACGCCTTCCTTTCTTCACATCTCATGCGGAGAGTGTATATATTGAAGTAGAAAAAGAAGGGGTTACGGTTGAGGAAGTGAAACAGTTGATGAATGAAGCGCCTGGAATCGTTCTCGAAGACGATCCTTCTACCCAAACATACCCGACACCATTGAGTGCGGCAGAAAAGCGAGATGTGTTTGTCGGCAGAATCAGAAAAGATCTCGATGATGAAAAAGGATTCCATTTATGGGTTGTATCAGATAACTTGTTAAAAGGTGCAGCATGGAATTCCGTGCAAATTGCAGAACGCTTGGTTGCGAATAAGTGGCTGTAAACTTTTATTGAGTTGAGGTGGCCAAATGAAGCTACTTGTGCAAAAGTTCGGTGGAACGTCCGTCCGGGACCAGGAGAGTCGGTCTCGGGCCATCCACCATGTGAAAAACGGCTTGAAAGAAGGATTTAAAGTCGTTGTTACCGTTTCAGCTATGGGGAGAAAAGGAAGTCCATATGCCACAGATACATTGCTCGGGTTAATTGACTTCCCTAAAACAAACGTTTCGCCAAGAGAGCAGGATTTGATGATGTCATGCGGAGAGACGATTTCTTCTATTGTTTTTGCTCATGAGTTGAATCAGGCTGGTGTAAACGCCGTCTCGTTAACAGGAGCCCAAGCAGGGATTATGACAAATGGGGATTTTACAAAAGCTAAAATTACTCAAGTAAACCCTGGCAGGATCTTAGAAGAACTGAAGAAACATGAAGTCGTTGTCGTTGCAGGATTCCAAGGTCAAACCATTCACGGAGAAGCCACAACGATTGGCCGTGGAGGCAGTGATACTACGGCTGCTGCTTTAGGAGCGGCATTGCATTCAGATTTTATCGATATTTTCACAGATGTAGAAGGCATCATGACCGCCGATCCAAGACTGGTTCAAGAAGCGAGACCTCTCAACACCATTACCTACAATGAGATATGCAACTTGGCCTACCAAGGAGCAAAAGTCATCCATCCAAGGGCTGTAGAAATTGCTATGTATGCGAAGGTTCCCATCCGTGTACGCTCCACATACTCTGATCTTCCTGGGACGCTTGTGACGGGAACAAAAGAAGATCGAACAGGAAGAGACATATCAGAACGCACCGTAACTGGGATCGCTCATATGGATGGCCTCACACAAATCAAAGTTCAATCGA
Organism: Halobacillus trueperi; assembly: GCF_003386945.1. Taxonomy (NCBI): domain Bacteria; kingdom Bacillati; phylum Bacillota; class Bacilli; order Caryophanales; family Bacillaceae; genus Halobacillus; species Halobacillus trueperi. The sequence goes on from NZ_QUAE01000005.1 coordinate 71,764, forward strand.
AAGAAGACCCTTCCAAACTACAATCCGATGTATTCAAATCCATGGCTTCCGCCAATATTTCCGTAGACTTCATCAATATATCTCCTAGCGGTGTCCTTTACACCATTAACCATATCTTTACTGACAAAGCCATCCAAATTCTTGAAGAACTCGGTTATGAACCAGAAGTGAGAGAAGGCTGTGCAAAAGTTTCCACAGTCGGGGCTGGTATTACAGGCATTCCTGGGGTAACAGCACAAATCGTTCAAACATTGACTGATCGGGGAATTCAGATTCTCCAATCCGCTGATTCCCATACGACGATCTGGGTACTGGTTAAAGAAGATGATCTTATAGAAGCGGTCAACGCTCTCCATAAAACTTTCCGATTGAGTAAAGCACCTAAGAAAGGGGAAAAACTGACATGAATTTCGGAAAGGTTTTGACAGCCATGGTGACACCGTTCGATCGGCATGGTGAGATCGATTTCAATAAAACGACCGAGCTGGTGGAATATTTATTAAAGAATGGAACTGACGGACTTGTCATTGCTGGAACGACGGGGGAATCTCCCACGTTGACAGCGGATGAAAAAGTAAGCTTATGGAGTCATGTCGTGAAAACAGTCGCTGGGCGTGTACCAGTCATCGCAGGAACAGGAAGCAATAGTACAGAATCCTCGATAAAATTATCCAAAAGAGCTGAAGCCACAGGTGTAGATGCCATCATGCTCGTCGCCCCATACTACAATAAACCGAATCAAGACGGTCTCTATCAACATTTCAAAACCATTGCAGGATCCGTGAAACTTCCTGTGATGATTTATAATGTTCCGGGAAGATCGGTCGTACGAATCCAACCAGAAACTATCATGGAACTTTCCAAGATCGAAAACATTGTATCTTTAAAAGAAGCGACCGGAGATCTAGAAGGAATGGCCAAAGTTCGGGCACTCACTGATGAACACTTTTCCATTTACAGTGGAGATGATCATTTGACCCTTCCAGCTTACGCTGTCGGTGCAAACGGCATTATATCGGTTTCCTCGCATGTCATAGGAAATCAGATGCAAACGATGCTCTCTCTCTTTGAAGAAGGTAAATGGAGAGAAGCAGGAGATCTCCATAGAAAGTTGTTACCAGTGTTCAATGGAATGTTCAGCGCTCCTTCCCCAGCTCCTGTAAAAGCAGCTTTGAAAATCCAGGGTCTTGAAACCGGTGGTGTAAGACTCCCATTGGTTCCCTTAACAAAAAACGAAGAAGCAGCCGTTGCAAACTGCTTGCAACAACTTACTTAAACCAGGGTGGGTCACCCTGGTTTTTGTATTGTCTTATTAAAGATAAGCTCCCTTTTATTGAAGACGCAGTTTCGAGATTTTTGTTGAGTGGATGGGGGCTACGGGTAATAGCTTGCTTTCCGAGGGAGCGCGGTGAGCCTCCTCGGACTGCGTCCTGTGGGGTCTCACCATGCACTTTTTTCCCGCAGGAGTCTCGCCATTTCCCTCCGCCCCTTTGCCATATAACTATCTAGAAACCACTTTCGGAATAAGCTGCTTTTATACACATGGTAATTGGAGGGGAATGAACTCCGAAAGGCGCCGTGGGAGAAGGAGATAGGCGAGATCCCGCAGGGCGGTAGCCCGAGGAAGCTCGGCGCTCCCCCACAGGAAAGCGAGTAGCTTCCCGACCACCCCTGACACTCAGCGCGTAGAACGAACCCAGAAACATCTCGAAACTGAGCATATACTTTAAAACAATTTTAATGAGGGAATTGTGAAGAATGTAAACATGAGCGTCATGTTTTAGTATGTTTCACATGGTTTGAGTCATACTACGGGAAAAGAGCGAAAGGAGATCGATCCATGAAAGACGATTCCAAAGAAAAAGATCAATCCAAATCGCAATCCTCTCTCGTTGACAAGATTCAGCAGCTCGGACAAAGCAATGTCCCTCAGCCGGCTGATTCCAATATCCATGTGCTGCCGATCATCGGGCAGGTGGAAGGGCATGTTCAGTTGCCATCACAAAATAAGACAACGAAGTATGAGCACTTGATCCCTCAACTAATTGCGATCGAACAGAACCCTAAAATTGAAGGCTTGGTTGTCCTGTTAAATACAGTTGGAGGAGACGTTGAGGCTGGACTTGCCATCTCTGAAATGATTTCTTCCCTATCAAAACCGACGGTATCCATCGTGTTAGGAGGTGGACACTCCATTGGTGTTCCGATTGCTGTCTCTGCGGACTATTCGTTTATCGTCGAAACGGCGACGATGACGATTCACCCGATTCGTATGACCGGTCTTGTCATCGGTGTCCCTCAAACGTTTGAGTACATGGATAAAATGCAGGACCGTGTCATCAGCTTTGTAACGAGGCATTCCAATGTTGCAGAAGAAAAATTCAAGGAGCTCATGTTTGATAAGGGGAATTTAACTCGTGATATTGGTACAAATGTGGTCGGTCAGCAGGCGGTGGATCATGGTCTTATTGATGCTGTAGGCGGAGTGAAAGAAGCGATGTCTAAATTGAATGAACTTATTGAGCAGACAAAAGGTTCTGATCAGCAGGTGGTTCAATGACCATACTATACACTCCTTTAAGTGAACATGACATTTTTCCAATGGAAGAAGAAATGTCTGTCGTGTATCATGAGCATAACAATTGTCCGTTAATGTGCCGCAAATCGGAAGATGGTAAAAAACAGATCATGCAAGTCCTATCGACAGACCCATCACATTACATGGATCCAGATCTTCAACCAGGACAATGGTTGGACTCGTAACATTGTAGATGGCTATGGTATAATAGAATAAATGAGTGACTGGATGCCGGTGCTGTATTTCTTCATGAATATTGAAGGAACCATCGGCATTTTTCTCGTTAAGTTTTACATATGGGGGAGGAAAGACCATGGCTAGGAAAAGAAAAAAGAAGAAAAAGCAATCGAATATGAAAAGCCATTTGAAATTTGAACTTTTAGGGCTGTTCTTCCTCTTCATTGCTGTCATTGGGAGCGGGGCTTCTGCTATTAGTGATGGAGCGGTTCCAGGAGGTTTGGAGAGGTTCTGGCAGTTCTTATTTGGTGTTTGGTACTTTATCGCCTCCCTGTTCTTTTTAATTGTTGGTGTGTATTTGATGGTAAAAAGAAAATGGCCTACTTTTTTACATAAACGTCTGTTGGGCGTGTACACCATAGTTACGGCTTTACTCTTGTTCACACACCTTGAAACACTTTCTGCTGAGCTTGGAACTGGCGAAGGTTCGATTTTTGCCATGACTTGGGACAGAATCACCGGAATGATGAGAGGAGAACTTCCATTTTACAGCATTGGCGGAGGATTAACGGGTGCCATCCTTCTTTCCATCAGCTATTACCTTTTTGCAAAAGCTGGAGCAGCTATATTATCTTTTTTCCTATTTATTATCGGTGTCATCTTCGTCAGTGAGAAATCAATAGGTGAGCTCTTTGCTAAGCTTGGGCGTAAAGTGAAAGAGATGAGCACAGAACAAGTGCAAAAGATGAAGGATCAGAAAGAGCAAAAAGCAGAGAAGAAAAAGCAGGCATTGGAAGAGCAGGAAGAAGATACAGTGGTTTATGAATTGAATGATACGTCTAATGATCAGGAAGAAGAGCAGGACCAAGAGCCGATCATACAAGACTTTACCGATACCGCTTATGCTTCTGAGAAAACGAATAAGCCGGCAGAAGGTGGCACGGAAGAACAGCAGGATGTTGACGAGGTAAATATTGAAAAGTCGATGCCAACAGCTGAACTCGAAAATATGGATTACCAGTTACCAAGCCTGGAATTGTTGGATGAACCTACATCAACCCCGCAAAGTCAGGGGCGTTCTCACATCCAGGCAACTGTTAGAAAGCTTGAAAAGACTTTCCAAAGTTTTGGTGTGAAAGCGAAAGTGACTAAAGTCCATGTTGGTCCGTCGGTAACGAAGTATGAAGTGTACCCTGACGTAGGGGTGAAGGTCAGCAAAATCGTAAACTTGAATGATGATCTTGCCTTAGCCTTAGCAGCAAAAGATATCCGGATTGAAGCCCCGATACCAGGCAAATCAGCGGTCGGAATCGAAGTACCAAACCAAGAAGTCTCTATGGTTTCTTTACGTGAAGTATTAGAAACGGGCAAATCAAAACCGGAAGCCAAGTTAAGCTTTGCCTTAGGAAGAGACATCTCAGGTGAGGCAGTCATGTCAGAATTGAATAAAATGCCTCACTTGCTTGTCGCAGGTGCTACCGGAAGTGGTAAAAGTGTTTGTATTAACGGGATCATTACGAGTATTTTGATGAGAGCAAAGCCTCATGAAGTGAAAATGATGATGATCGATCCGAAAAAGGTTGAATTGAATGTCTATAATGGAATTCCACATCTTTTAGCTCCGGTTGTCACAGATCCTAAGAAAGCTTCACGTGCATTGAAGAAAGTAGTATCCGAAATGGAACGAAGATACGACCTCTTTTCAGATACAGGAACAAGAAATATAGAAAGCTACAATGAATATATTAAAAAACATAATCAGGAAAATGAAGACGAACAGCCTCAGCTTCCTTACATCGTTGTCCTTGTAGATGAACTTGCAGACTTAATGATGGTTGCTTCAAACGAAGTGGAAGATGCCATTACCCGTCTTGCGCAAATGGCCCGCGCAGCCGGCATCCACTTAATTATCGCCACCCAGCGTCCTTCTGTGGATGTCATCACAGGTGTGATCAAGGCAAACATTCCTTCAAGAATTGCTTTCAGTGTATCTTCTCAGACTGATTCGAGAACGATCTTGGACTCTGGAGGAGCAGAAAAGCTCCTGGGAAGAGGGGACATGCTGTTTACGCCAGTCGGATCCAACAAGCCGACAAGGGTGCAAGGCGCTTTCTTATCCGATGAGGAAGTGGAAAGGATCGTCAACTTCTGTGTAGAGCAGCAAAAAGCACAGTACCAAGAAGAGATGATTCCTGAAGAGGAAAGTGAAGTGAAGCAGGAAGTGGATGATGACCTTTATCCTGAAGCAGTCCAAATGGTCATCGAAATGCAAAGTGCCAGTGTTTCTATGATTCAAAGACGTTTTCGCGTCGGGTATACGAGAGCAGCCCGCTTGATCGATGCCATGGAAGACAATGGCATCGTCGGGCCTTATGAAGGTAGTAAACCACGTGCTGTCCTTGTTTCACAGCAAGCCGAAGAACAACATACTTCATAAATCCAAAAAGGATCCAACCTATTCAGGTGGATCCTTTTTTCTGATAAGGCATGATCAAGCTTACATATTTACTTATTAAACAAAATGGCAGGATTGTTGAAGATTCAGTTTCGAGACTTTTGTGGGACCTTAGGGGCTCCGGGAAAAGGTTCGCTTTCCGTGGGAGAGTGATGAGCCTCCTCGAGCTAACGCTTTGCGGGGTCTCATCTACCACGCACTTCCCACAGGAGTCTCACCGTTTCCCTCCGTCCCTTTGCCATATGAGGTTCTCGAAACCCTCTAACAGTAACCTGCCGAGTTCTGTAAGGAAGACCTGCTCACCCGCGCCGTTATAGAGTTGTTTTAACCAAAGATCCTGCACAAATAAGGCGTGGGAATAGGGTCTGGGAAACGTCCGCATGAAAAGCGAATGGAGAAACGAACGTGTGTGTTTTTCTACTGACTGATCCAAAACACCGCAAATCGTCGTTTCCCTGACCCCGTATCCATGGCCAGAAATGGTCATTCATTATTTCAACTAGGCAAGGCTTCCCTTAAGGGTTCGCGATATGCGCTCACCGCGCTCCCGCGGAAAGCGAACTATTACCCGCAGCCCCCATCCACTCAACAAAAGTCTCGAAACTGAGTCTTTAAGAAAAGGGAGCTTTTCTGGAATAAATTTAGAAATTTTGCATGGATGGAGTGCTTATCGAAATCTATCAAACGTTTCCATGGAAATGAGTCAAAATTCATAAAAATGTCCTAATTCTATTTATTTATTTATCGAATAGTGTTATATTATTGTCAAAATGTGATGTGTCGAACGTCAGAGGTCAGATCTCTAGACAGATAGTTCAATAGACTTGGGGTGAAAGTGATGTCCATCAGACAAGATACTCGACATCTTTATTTACAGGTGATCGAGCAGATTAAACGCGATATTGAAAACGGTATCTTTTTAGAAAAGCAAAAACTACCATCCGAATTCCAGCTTTCCAAATCCCTTGGGGTTTCCAGGGCGACGCTTAGGGAAGCATTGAGAATACTAGAAGAAGAAGGTGTGGTTACCCGAAGGCATGGAGTGGGTACTTTTGTTAATCCAAAACCCTTGTTCACATCAGGGATCGAGGAATTAGACAGTGTCACAGGGATGATTGCGAAATCAGGAATGACCCCTGGGTCTCAGTATCTATCTGCGGAGCTTATCGAACCTACAGAAGAAGATCGAAAACGATTCTCTCCACTGGAGGTACATAGCATTGCAAAGGTCGAACGTGTACGAACAGCCGACGACCAGCCAGTGGTTTATTGTACAGATAAAATCCCAGAAGGCTTACTCCCGATCGATCAGATTAGAGAAGCGGATTCTTTATTTAATGTTTTAGAACGATATACAGGGAAAACGATTGGCTATGCGGTAACTCATATTGAACCGATCGGATTTCATGAGAGAATTTCTCCGATTTTGAATTGTGAACCTGACCAGGCTCTCTTACTTTTGAGACAAATGCATTACTCCCAGGATGATGTTCCGATGCTGCTTTCCTCCAATTACTTCCGGGCTGACAAGTTCAGCTTCCATGTCTTAAGAAAAAGAGTGTAAGGGCTTACAATAGTGTGGCGGATTCATTTTAGGGAGGTGAGGCTGGTTATAGATTCTTGAAATCTGCTGGATTTTGATTAACGTCATACTAAAAAAATTAGGGGGTAATTTTTTTGTTGAAAAGTCGTTTTCTTATGGTTCTAGTATTTCTATTAACTTTTGGTGTGTTTTTAGCTGCTTGTGGTTCTTCTGGAGGAGAGGAAGAAACGAGTGGAAGCAGCAGTGATGATTCTGGCAGTGAGGAATCTTCTGAAGAAGAAAACAGCGATTTCTCTGTAGCCATGGTTACCGATGTGGGCGGGGTTGATGATAAGTCTTTCAACCAATCCGCTTGGGAAGGCTTACAGGCTTTTGGTGAAGAAAATGGAATGAGCAAAGGTGAGGGAATCGATTACGCTCAATCTGAGAGTGATGCCGATTACGCAACAAACCTGAACCGTCTTGTACGTCAGGATTATAATTTGATTTATGGGATCGGGTACCTTCTTCAACCGGCCATCGCAGAAGTTGCTGAGCAATATCCGGATACGAACTTCGCCCTTGTTGACGCCGTTCAAGAAGGAGATAACGTAGTAAGCATCATGTTTAAAGAGCACCAAGGTTCTTTCCTTGCAGGTGTAGCTGCTGCAAACAAGACGAACACGGATAAAATCGGTTTCATCGGTGGTGTTGATGGAAGCTTGATCAACAAGTTCGAAGCAGGATTTGTCGCTGGTGTTAAATCTGTGAACTCTGAGATCGAAGTAGAAGTAGAGTATGCAGAAAGCTTCAACGATTCTCAAAAGGGACAAGCGATTGCATCCAACATGTATTCCAAAGATATCGATGTCATTTACCATGCTTCTGGTGGTACAGGTAACGGTGTATTCGCTCAGGCGAAAGACATAAAGAACAGTAATCCTGATGAAGAGGTATGGGTCATTGGTGTCGACCGTGACCAACACGAAGAAGGTCAGATCGGTGACTCCAACGTCACCCTAACTTCTATGGTTAAACGTGTAGACATAGCTGTTCAAGAAGTAGCAAATCAAGCAATGAACGGAGAATTCCCTGGAGGGGAAGTTCTTGAGTTTGGTCTTGCTGATGATGCGATCAGCATCGCTCGCACGAACGAGGAAGCGATGACAGAAGAAATCGTTTCTGCTGTTGAAGAGTGGAAAGAGAAAATCGTCAACGGCGAAGTTGAAGTGCCAAGTACACGTGAAGATCTTCAAACATTCTTAGATTCCATGTAACAACTGTCAGAAAGGGCTGGTGTGAGCCGGCCTTTTCTTCTGTAAAAGAAAATCACCAAATGAAAAGATTGTTCCGGCCCTTTTCCTTTGGTGATTTTTTAAGGTGAACGGGGGAGGGAGAGAGACGAATGGACTATGTAATTGAAATGTTGAACATTAGAAAAGAATTCCCGGGTATTGTAGCGAATGACAATATTAATTTGCAAGTGAAAAAAGGTGAAATCCATGCTCTTCTTGGGGAAAATGGAGCAGGTAAATCTACACTGATGAACGTACTGTTCGGCCTCTATCAGCCGGAAAGAGGAGAAATCAGAGTGCGTGGAGAGAAAGTCAACATCACAGATCCCAATGTAGCGAACGCACAAGGCATCGGGATGGTTCACCAGCACTTTATGCTCGTGGACACGTTTACAGTCACTGAAAATATTGTTCTAGGCAGCGAACCGAAGAAAGCAGGAACGGTGAACTTAAAACATGCGGAAGAACAGGTGAGAGAGCTTTCGGAGAAATACGGTCTAAATGTAGATCCAAAAGCGAAAATCCGTGATATATCCGTAGGGATGCAACAGCGTGTCGAGATATTGAAAACGCTTTATAGAGGAGCGGAAATTTTAATTTTTGACGAACCCACAGCGGTTCTTACTCCTCAGGAAATCAAAGAGTTGATTGATATTATGCATAGCCTTGTGAAAGAAGGGAAATCAATCATCCTGATCACCCATAAGTTGAAGGAAATTATGGAGGTCTGTGATCGGTGCACCGTTATACGAAAAGGGCAGGGAATCGGGACTGTCAATGTCTCTGAAACCAACCCAACAGAGCTTGCTTCTTTGATGGTAGGTCGTGATGTCAGCTTTTCGACTGAGAAGACAAAGGCAGATCCAAAAGAAGCTTACCTCTCTATCACGGATTTACGCGTGAAAGATGTCCGCGGTGTCGAAATGGTCAAAGGATTAAACTTGGAAGTCCGTGCAGGAGAGATTGTAGGAATTGCTGGTGTTGATGGCAATGGCCAATCCGAGTTAATTGAAGCGATCACAGGATTAAGAAGAAGTGACTCTGGAACCATCCGCCTTCATGATAAGGAAATTACCAATTTAACGCCTCGTAAAGTAACACAATCCGGTGTTTCTCACATCCCACAGGATCGTCATAAATTCGGTCTTGTACTCGATTTTCCCATTGGTGAAAATATGGTACTGCAAAGTTATCACCAGAAACCTTATTCGAAAAAGGGCGTCATGAACTTTAAGAACATTTATCAAAAAGCAAAAGATTTGATTGCCGAGTATGATGTCCGCACGCCGGATGTATATACGCCGGCGAGAACGCTTTCGGGCGGGAACCAGCAAAAAGCGATCATCGGCCGTGAAGTGGACAGGTCCCCGGACTTGATTATTGCAGCACAACCCACACGTGGCCTGGATGTAGGAGCTATTGAATTTATCCATAAAAAATTAATTGAAGAGAGAGACAAAGGTCGCGCCGTTCTTCTTCTATCATTTGAACTAGATGAAATCATGAACTTGAGTGATCGGATTGCCGTCATGTTTGATGGACAGATCATTGCTGATGTCCAACCAGAAGAAACGAATGAGCAGAAGCTCGGGTTGCTCATGGCTGGTAATTCAACAGAGAAAGCAGGTGAGCAATAATGTTTTCAAATCGACTATTCAATATATTAGTACCTATTATTTCTGTTTTGCTCGGCCTGATTTCTGGTGCTATCATCATGCTGATCTTCGGTTATAATCCGATTGCCGGTTTTGCTGCACTATGGAATGGAGCCTTTGGCGATGCATACTTTTTCGGAGAGACGATCAGGCAAGTGACGCCTTACATCCTCTCAGGGCTTGCGGTCGCATTTGCGTTAAGATCAGGTCTGTTGAACATTGGTGTTGAAGGTCAGGTGTTCATGGGATGGATCGCTTCGGTCTGGATTGGGATTTCTTTCGATCTTCCCATGATTGTCCACTTGCCGCTAGCGATTTTGGCTGCAGCTGTTGCTGGAGCATTCTGGGGTTTTATCCCTGGTCTTCTAAAAGCGAAACTGGGTGTTCATGAAGTTATTGTTACCATCATGATGAACTACATTGCTTTATATTTGAGTAACTCCATCGTTCGGAATCTATTGAGTGACGGGGCTGACAGAACAGATAAAGTAGCAGAAACAGCATCTTTACAATCCAACTGGCTTGCAGAAATGACATTTTATTCAAGGATCCACTATGGTTTTATTGTCGCCATTCTTATGGCGTTTGTCATGTGGTTCATTATCAACCGGACAACGACCGGGTTTGAATTAAGATCTGTAGGCTTCAACCAGCATGCTTCAAAATATGCAGGTATGAACGTTAGTAAAAATATTGTACTTGCAATGGTCATTTCCGGTGCATTCGCAGGACTTGCCGGGGCTATGGAAGGACTAGGTACGTTCGGATTCATGTCCATTAAAGCAGGTTTTACAAACATTGGTTTCGACGGGATCGCCGTCGCCTTACTTGGTGCGAATACGGCATTTGGTGTCATTCTCGCCGCCTTCCTCTTCGGAGTCCTGAAAATCGGTGCATTGAATATGCCGACAGCTGCAGGTGTCCCGACAGAGCTTGTAGAAATCATTATTGCTTTAATCATATTCTTCGTAGCTTCAAGCTACATGATCCGCTGGGTCATTCTTCGGTTTAAAAAGGAGGGGAAATAAATGGAGATTATTGAACTGATCAGCCGTATACTCGGCGCATCTGTTGTATTCGCAACCCCTCTTATTTTTACCGCTTTAGGGGGAGTGTTCAGTGAGAGATCCGGAGTCATCAACATTGGTCTCGAAGGCTTAATGATTATGGGAGCTTTCGTAGCGATCGTTTCCAACTTGACTTTCCATAGTGTTTTCGGCGCCGCGACTCCTGTCGTATCCCTAATCATTGCGATGATCGTATCCGCTATTTTTGCACTTGTCCATGCCGTTGCCTCGATTACTTTCCGGGCGGATCAAGTCGTGAGTGGGGTGGCTATAAACTTCCTGGCTTTAGGAATTGGGTTATTCCTTACCAAGCAATGGTATGACAAAGGACAGACGGATTTCATTGAAAGTCCGATCTATTCTTCAAATGTCCCTCTACTTAATAAAATCCCTATTCTAGGGGACATGTTTTTCACCGGGTGGTACTGGACTTCTTACTTAGCTATTGCCATGGCATTCATTGTGTGGTTCATTATTTTTAAAACACCATTTGGACTTCGTCTTCGCTCTGTAGGTGAACATCCTATGGCTGCAGATACAAACGGAATCAATGTCTACAAGATGAGATACATCGGAGTTATGCTTTCTGGTGCCTTCGGTGGTCTTGGTGGCGCTGTGTACGCCTTGACAGTAACCCATAACTTTTCTCATGGTACAATCGTGGGGCAAGGGTTTATTGCGCTTGCTGCGGTCATCTTCGGGAAATGGCACCCGCTTGGAGCGCTCGGCGCAGCTATTTTCTTCGGATTTGCTCAGAGTTTAAGTATTGTTTCATCAGATATTGCCCTTTTGGAAAATGTCCCTTCTGTCTTCATGCTCATCGCTCCTTATGTACTGACGATCCTTGCTCTGGCAGGGTTTATCGGAAGAGCGGAAGCACCAAAGTCATTGGGAGAAGCTTATGTAAAAGGAAATCGATAAAAGCTTTCAAGTCCGGTACGTAGGTGCCGGACTTAATTTTTTTACTTTTTCACACATATACCTTAGCATAAGACTTAGTTAGAATGGATGAATATGGACATGTAGGTCTATAATAGAAGAGACTGACAAGGAGGATGAATATGAAAATAACTGAAGAAACGCTACTCGAAAAAGAAGGGTATCGTCTACATATTTTACCAAGCAAAAAATACAAAACCATTACAATTGTTGCAAAATTCAAAGCCCCTTTGAAAAGAGAAGGAATCACTGAACGTGCGCTTTTACCACATGTCCTGCAAAAAGCGACGAACAATCACCCGAATGTGCGATCACTCCAATCTGCGTTTGAAAACCTTTACGGAACCGCTCTTTCAAGCGACGGCTCCAAAAAGGGGGAGAACCATGTCATCAGCTTCCGTATGGAAGTCGTCAATGAAGCGTACTTGAATGATCAGGAACCGATTCTCGAGGAAGCGGTCCAATTGTTTAATGAAGTCTTGTTTGATCCGAAGACGGAAGGGGAAGGATTTGATTCCTCAATCGTCGATCGTGAAAAACAGACCCTTGAGCAAAAAATCACCAGCATCAAAGATGACAAAATGAGTTATGCCAATATGAGGCTCATGGATCATATGTGCAAAGACGAACCATACGCTTTGCATGTGCATGGATACTTAGAAGACCTCGAAACGATTACATCTGAAAAGCTCTACGCTTATTATAAAGACATGATCGCAAAAGACATGCTTGATGTGTATGTAATTGGTGATATGGATCAAAAAGCGATTGAAAAGCTTACAGATCAGTATTTCTCTAGAAAAGGAAGTACTAATGCCGATGACGACCAAGTATCTGTCACGAAAGAAGTTAAGGAAGCAAGGGAAGTTATCGAAAGGGAAGAAGTGAACCAAGGCAAACTTCACCTTGGCTACCGAACTTATACGAAGTTCGGTGACGATGATTACTATGCCTTGCAGATCTTCAACGGCATATTCGGAGGGTTCCCAAGTTCCAAGCTGTTTATGAACGTACGTGAGAAACACAGCTTAGCTTATTATGCTGCTTCAAGGTTTGAGAGTCATAAAGGCCTTCTGCTAGTTTTCAGTGGCGTAGATCCTAAAGATTTTGATCAAGCGAAATCGATCATATTGGAGCAGATGGACGCAATGAAGAACGGGGACTTTACAGAGGATCAAGTTGAAGAGACGAAAGAACAGGTCATTCATCAACTTCAAGAAACGATGGACAATGCGAACGGGATGATCGAAGTTCTTTATCATCAGATGTTATCAGGTGCTGAAATGCCTGCGAATGAGTTAATCGATAATATTCGAAAAGTTACGAAAGAACAAGTCGTCCAAATGGCCAAAAAGATTGAACTGGACACGATTTACTTTTTGACGAGTAAAGAAGGAGGGGAATCTTAATGGAAGAACTGGTTTATACTCAGCTGAACGAAACGGTTTATCAGGAAACATTGGATAATGGGTTGAAAGTGTTTTTACTTTCAAAACCTGAAATGGCCAAGACATTTGGTATCTTTACAACCAATTATGGATCGATTGATCAAACGTTCACACCGATCGGGAAAAGTGAGAAAGTGACGGTACCAGAAGGTATTGCACACTTTCTTGAACATAAACTGTTTGAAAAAGAAGATCGTGATGTGTTCCAGGATTTTACAAGACTCGGCGCATCAGCGAATGCCTTTACATCCTTTACGAAAACGGCTTATCTGTTTTCTGCAACCAGTCAAATTGATAAAAATGTACAGACACTGCTTGATTTCGTACAGGACCCTTATTTCTCAGAGGAGTCTGTGGAAAAAGAAAAGGGAATCATCGCTCAGGAAATCCGCATGTACGATGATCAGCCTGATTGGCGTTCCTTTTTTGGAACGATCCAAAGTTTATACCACGACCATCCTGTGAAGGTGGACATCGCCGGGACAGTTGACAGCATACAAAAGATTACGAAAGATGACCTTTACACCTGTTACGAGACGTTTTATCACCCTTCGAACATGGTCTTATTCGTTGCTGGAAATATCGATCCTGAGTCCATGATGACAATGATCAGGGACAATCAAGCGAAAAAAGAATTCCCTGATGCACCTGAAATTAACCGTTCCTATCCTGAAGAACCAGCTACAGCAGCTAAAAAAGAACATTCGATCACGATGCCCGTCACAACAGCGAAGGCGATGGTCGGGGTCAAGGAAAACGTCGAAGGGTTAACTGGCGAAGAATTAGTTCGTGGAGAGCTTCTATCAGGGATGATTCTCGATTATTATTTCTCAAGAAGCGGTGTTTTCTATGAGGAGCTTTACAAAAACGATCTCATCGATGACAGTTTCCAGTTTGAAACAGAACTTGATCGCCAGTTTGGCTTCACCATTCTTGGCGGAGATTCTAGAAAGCCGGACGAAATGGCTTCACGGATTAAGGAAATGTTACATGAGTTAAAGGAACAACGTATATCTGATGAAGACTTCACAAGGATGAAGAGGAAGAAAATCGGTCAATTTATGAGAGCGATGAACTCCTTGGAGTTTATCGCCAATCAATTCACCCATTACCACACGCTCGGTACAGACTTATTTGAAGTGCTGCCAATCATTGAATCCTTGACCGCGGATGATGCGGAAGAATACTTGCAACACTGGTTGAAAGAAGACGCGATCACCGTCTTCCAAGTCAAACCACAAGCCAATGCATAAAAAGTGCTTGATCATAGGGGCCAGCGGAGGAATTGGTCAGGCAATCGTTCAACGTGTTGTCGATCAAGGGTTTTCTGTTGGCCTGCATTACAACCAAAGTGAGCAGATGATTCAAGAAATGAGTAAAGAGATTCCTGATTCGCAAAGGGCTGGAGTATATCAAGCGGATCTTTCCACGTTGGATGGCATCCATTCATTTTTAGGTCAAATCAATGAAGAATGGGATGCTGTGATCTTTGCTGGCGGGCATATGTATAGCGGTTTATTCCAGGATATGAAAGAGAATGAGCTAGACGAACTGTATTTGGTACACGTCAAATCTTTGTGGATGATCACCAAGAAGGTGCTTCCCTATATGATCCGAAAGAAAAGAGGCAATATTCTTGTAATCAGTTCTATTTTCGGACTTGAGGGTGCGAGTATGGAGGTTGTGTACAGCTCTGTGAAAGGTGCACAGAACAGCTTTGTCAAGGGGCTTGCGAAAGAAGTTGCTCCAAGTGGAATAAGAGTCAACTGTATTGCCCCTGGCTTAATTGCGACAAAGATGAACGCCCATCTGGTTCAGGAAGAACTGGACTTCCTTGAGGACGATATTCCTCTTGGGCGGTCTGGGACGCCTGAGGAAGTCGCACACATGGCCGACTTTTTGTTGAGTGACAAATCAAGCTATATAACGGGACAAGTGATTCAAGTCGATGGTGGTTGGTCTTAATTCTGTTGCATAAAATCGGTGTTTCCTTCTCATACTAAGCATGAAAAAATTCAGAGGAGGTTACATCATGTCTGTTCTCGATAATTTCGATTCTTGGAAAGATTTCTTGGGTGATCGCTTACATCAGGCGAAAGGTCAAGGAATGCAAGAACAAGCGGTTTCTGAGCTTGCTTATGAAATTGGTGGTTATTTAGCAAACTCCGTTGATGCGAAGAACGAGCAGGAAGCTGTCTTGCGTGATCTTTGGAATGTAGCAGATGAAAAAGAGCAACACGCCATTGCCAATATGATGGTGAAGATGGTTCAAAACGAAGGAACACAAGCTTAACCTCGTCATCAATCCGCACAGACGTCTGTGCGGATTTTTTTCTGATAAAACCAAGCTTTTTCAATTTTTGTATGTTTATGTAGGATCGAACCTTTCCTATTTAGATAAAATCCTTTATGATAGATAGAGAGTGAAAAATTCCATAAATCACTCGACTTTGACAAATAACGACAATTTTTCAGAGGAGTTGTATTATGGAAAAAAAAGAATGGTACTTAGAATATGAAATCCAATATAACCGCCCAGGATTGCTTGGGGACATCTCCTCACTGCTCGGGATGATGGCGATTAACATCGTCACCATCAATGGTGTGGAAAATTCACACCGGGGAATGCTGCTTTTATGTAAAGATGAAGAACAAATCACTCGGTTGAGATCGATTTTAAATACAATGGATACAATAAAAGTGACCAAACTGCGCCGTCCTAAATTAAGAGATCGTTTGGCAGTAAGGCATGGACGATATATACATAGTGATGTGGATGATCGTAAAACTTTCCGTTTCAATCGGGAGGACTTGGGATTACTTGTCGATTTTATGGCCGAACTTTTTATGAAGGATGGGCATAAACTGATTGGAATCCGCGGGATGCCACGAGTAGGAAAAACAGAGTCTGTCGTAGCAGCGAGTGTATGTGCAAACAAGAGGTGGCTATTTGTATCAAGTACGCTTTTAAAACAGACGGTACGAAACCAGCTGATCGATGAAGAGTATAATGAAGACAATCTTTACATCATAGATGGGATTGTGTCTGCTAAACGAGCGAATGAAAAGCACTGGCAGCTTGTACGTGAAATCATGAGACTTCCTGCTACGAAAGTCATTGAACACCCAGACATTTTCGTTCAGGAAACGGAATATACAATGGATGACTTTGATTATATTATTGAACTTCGGAATAACGAAGATGAAGAAATTACTTATGAACCTGTGGAAAAACAAGAAATGTCAATGAATGAAGGTTTTTCCATGTTCGATTTTTAGAAATTGGATGGTGTTAACATGGAGATTGGTGAAAGACTGAGGGAAGCCCGGGAATCAAAGGGGCTTTCTTTAGAATCGTTGCAAGAGACAACAAAAATACAAAAACGCTATCTTCAGGCGATTGAAAAGAATGAGTTTCAAGTGCTTCCTGGAAAATTCTACACCCGAGCGTTTATCAGGGAATATGCCTCTGCTGTCGGATTAGACCCTGAAGTAGTCATGGAAGAACATAAAGGGGAGCTTCCGACCTTTGATGAGGAAAGTACGGTACAATACAGCCGTGTTCAGAGGACAAAGAAAGAAGCGACACAGAAAAGCGGCCCATCTTCCAGGGTGCTGCCGACGATCTTAACCGTTGGATTGATCATTGGCTTAATATTTGTTGTTTGGCTCGTATGGCAGAATATGAGCGGGGCAGAGGATGGCAGTACGGCAACAGATAATGGTTCCGACAATGAAATAAGTGTCCCAGAGGATTCTCAAAGTGAAACTTCCGACGATCAGCAAGAAGCGGAAGGTAATGAAGATGGAAGTGAATCTGAAGAACCAGCTTCAGAAGAAGAACCAGATCCAGAGGAAGAAGAAACCCCTGCGGAGGATGAAGAAGAGGTAGACATTCAACTGGTTCAGGAAGGGACAGGTTCTTTTCCAGAGCACACCTATGATGTCAGTGGCACAACTGAACGTTCCGTTACCATCGAGTTGACAGGGAGAGCCTACATGGAAGTGCAAGCTCCTAAGAGTGGTGAAGACCTTGTGACAGCGAAGGAATATACCGCGGATGATTCGCCTATCTCCCTTGATTTAGGAGACAAAGCTGAATTGTACATTAAGACTGGGAATGCACCGGGGACAACCGTTACGATTGATGGGAAGGAAGTTCCTTATCCTAACCCAGAAGTATCCACACAAAAGTTATTGTTGCAATTCAACTAAGAAACTGAATATAATCATGACTAGGCTGCCAAAGCGTTTCATTGGAAGAGTGCAAATCCACTCTTCGTGGACGGGCAGCCTTTCATGTATTGAAATGAATGTTAGGAGAGTGAGCTTATGAATTTACCAAATAAAATTACATTGTCCAGAATTTTTCTTATTCCGATTTTCATTATCCTTATGAGTGTTCCATTTGATTGGGGGACTTTTCAAATGGAAGAACGTGAATTACCTGTCGCCCACTTAGCAGGTGCTTTGCTGTTTATTATAGCTTCTACAACTGACTGGATCGACGGGTATATTGCAAGGAAATATAACCTTGTCACTAACTTAGGGAAGTTTCTCGATCCTTTGGCTGATAAACTTTTAGTCAGTGCAGCCCTCATCTTACTAGTTGAGATCGGTCTTGCACCTGCATGGATCGTCATATTGATCATCAGCCGAGAATTCGCTGTGACGGGACTTCGATTAGTAGCCGCGGGAGAAGGAAGTGTCCTTGCTGCAAGCCAAATGGGGAAACTGAAGACATGGATCCAAATCATCGCCATTTCTCTTCTGCTCTTGCATAATTGGCCATTCGCTTTCATCGGTTTCCCTCTGGGAATGATTGCTCTATATTTGGCGTTATTGATTACCGTTTACTCTGGTTATGATTACTTCAAAAAAAATTGGCATGTAATGAGGGATTCTAAATGAGAGCAGAAATTATAGGTGTCGGTACGGAATTACTATTAGGTCAAATTGCGAATACAAATGCTCAGTGGATCTCAAGTCGGCTTGCGACTCTCGGGCATTCGGTTTATCACCACACCGTTGTTGGAGATAACTTGAAAAGAGTGACAGATTCTTTTGCATTGGCCGAGTCGAGGGCTGATCTTGTTATTGTCACAGGTGGTCTCGGTCCTACAGAAGATGACTTGACACTGGATGCCGCTCAGCTCGTTTTTGATCAGGAATTGGTCGAACATGAAGATTCCATGGAGAAGATCAAAAGCTATTATCAAAGAAACCAAAAGTTTATGTCAGAGAACAACCGTAAACAGGCGCGTGTGTTTGAGAGTGCCTCCGTCTTTCAAAATTTAGAAGGGATGGCGCCTGGTCAACTGGTAAAGCATGAGGATACCCTGTGGGTCTTCCTTCCAGGGGTCCCTAGAGAAATGAAGTATATTATGGATGAGTATATCATTCCGTATTTACAGAATAATTACCACATTGAATCCCAAATCGTTTCAGAAATGATGCGTTTCATCGGGATCGGTGAATCGGATTTGGAAACCAAACTGCAGTCTTTGATTAGATCTCAAACCAATCCAACCATTGCCCCGCTCGCTTCTGAAGGGGAAGTGGGTTTAAGGTTGACAGCGACAGGGGAATCCACGGAACAGGCGAAGGAAAAAATTCTCTCGCTCAAAACTGAAATCCTAGCACATGTCGGAAAGTATTATTACGGCAGTGATGCGATTACCATTGAAGAGAAGGTACGAGATCTTCTTAAAGAAAAGAGCCTCAAAATCGGCTCAGCAGAAAGCTTTACCGGTGGGAGGTTTCTAGAGCGTTTGATTGCACTGCCCGGTGCTTCATCCGTCTGTCAAGGCGGATATACCGTCTATACTCCTGAGATGAAAGAGAGAATTCTTCAGGTACCCAAATTCCTAATAAAGAAATACGGAACCATCAGCCATGAATGTGCGGAGATGATGGCTTTAAATGCTCAAGCGAACTTAGACGTCGATGTTGTTGTCAGTTTCACAGGTGTGGCAGGTCCGGATGCCAGTGAAGGACATGAACCAGGTACCGTCTTTATCGGTCTTCAAATAGGGGAGAGAAAACCTGAAGTTCATAAATTTCATTTCGATGGAGGACGGGAACAGGTGAGAGTGAGAGCTGTGAAAAAGGCGTACGAAATGATTTTCCATAGATTAAAAAATTGATTTTCATTGCTAAAAAGGTGCAATTTTGATAATTTCACGTAGAGGAAATAAAAAAATTGCACCTTTTATTCTTTTGAAAAAACGGGAACATTTATTCGCTTTTTAGTTGGCAAACGATCAAAAACAAGTTATGATAGGGATAGAAATATTGAAAGGCGGTATATAATGAGCGATCGTAAACAAGCATTAGATATGGCATTACGTCAAATAGAAAAGCAATTCGGAAAAGGCTCTATTATGAAGTTGGGGGAAAGCGCTGAGCAGAAAGTGAACACGGTTCCGAGTGGATCCCTCGCTCTTGACGTGGCTCTTGGAGTCGGCGGCTACCCTCGTGGTAGAATTGTAGAAATTTATGGACCAGAATCTTCAGGTAAAACGACTGTTGCGCTTCACGCTATTGCAGAAGCTCAAAGAAAAGGCGGTCAGGCAGCTTTCATCGATGCAGAGCATGCCCTTGATCCTGTCTATGCAAGAGCATTGGGTGTAGACATTGAAGAACTTCTACTATCTCAACCGGATACGGGAGAGCAGGCACTGGAAATCGCGGAGGCCCTTGTCCGTAGTGGTGCCGTTGATATGGTTGTCATCGACTCTGTAGCAGCACTTGTACCGAAAGCTGAGATTGAAGGGGAAATGGGTGACGCACACGTCGGTTTGCAAGCCCGTTTGATGTCCCAGGCGCTTCGTAAGCTTTCTGGAGCCATAAATAAATCGAAAACGACGGCCATCTTCATTAACCAGATTCGTGAAAAAGTGGGGGTTATGTTCGGTAACCCTGAAACAACCCCTGGTGGCCGTGCGCTGAAATTCTATTCTTCTGTTCGATTGGAAGTCCGTCGTGCGGAGACTTTGAAACAAGGAAACGAAATGGTCGGAAATAAAACCCGTTTGAAAGTAGTCAAAAACAAAGTGGCCCCTCCTTTCAGACAGGCGGAAGTAGATATAATGTACGGAGAAGGAATTTCTCGAGAAGGGGAACTGCTTGATATCGGAACAGACCTCGATCTCATACAGAAGAGTGGTTCCTGGTATTCATATAAAGATGATAGACTTGGCCAAGGGCGTGAGAATGCGAAACAATTCCTGAAAGAAAATGTAGAGGTCTACGAAGAAGTGAAAAAATTGATTCGAGACCATTATGGCATGGAAGCAGATCCAGAAACTGCAGATGCCGATAATAAAGAAAGTCAGGAAACGTTGGACGTTTAATCGATTAGTAGAAAAAACGAGTATGAAACAGCTGTTTCATACTCGTTTTTTTAATATGTTTGATTTTTCGAAGTCAATATCAAGAACTATTTTTAGGGTTATTCAGGGCTTTTTATTCAGCGGTCCGGTCTCGAAATGTAAAATTAATAGACTGACATTTTCAAATATTTGAATATGTTAGCAGATACATAGGGCGTTTCCTTGACATTCCGTATAGTCAAGCATAAAATGAATGTGTATCATTTTCATCTTTATACCCTTATCTTAAACAAATGAAACTGAAAATGAAACGTTTGTAATTGCCGACAAACGGACCAAGTTCATAGCAAGAGGAGGTGAAATTATGGATATAATATCCTCGCTCATCTTCATTTTGCTTGCCCTTATCATCGGTTCTGTTGTTGGTTATCTTATTCGGAAATCGATTGCGGAAGCGAAAATTTCCAGTGCTGAGGACCTTGCGAAACAGATTGTGGAAGAAGGTCATCGCAATGCTGAATCAGCCAAGAAGGAAGCTCTTCTTGAAGCAAAAGAAGAGAACCAGAAATTTCGCCAGGAAGCGGAGAACGAGATCCGCGAACGCCGCATGGAACTGCAGAAAACTGAAAATCGTTTAACTCAGAAAGAAGAGAATCTTGATCGTAAGAGTGGAACGCTTGACCAACGTGATCTTTCACTCGAAAAGAAAGAAGGGACTCTTGCCGAGAGACAACAACAAATTGAAGAAATGGAAAGCAAAGTGAAAGCTATGCTTCAAGAACAACAAACAGAGCTTGAACGCATTTCAAGCTTAACATCAGACCAGGCGAAGCAGATGATTTTAGAACGCGTCGAACAAGAGGTATCTCATGAGTCAGCCCTTATGATTAAAGAAGCGGAAAACCGCGCGAAGGAAGAAGCGGATAAGAAAGCGAAAAGCATTCTTTCTCTTGCCCTTCAGCGTTGTGCAGCCGATCATGTGGCTGAAACGACCGTTTCTGTTGTCAACCTTCCTAATGACGAAATGAAAGGCCGCATCATCGGACGTGAAGGCCGGAACATTCGTACATTAGAGACACTTACAGGCATTGACTTGATCATTGACGATACTCCTGAGGCTGTCATCCTTTCAGGCTTTGATCCAATTCGACGAGAAACAGCAAGAATGGCCCTTGAGAAGTTAGTGCAGGATGGACGAATTCACCCAGCTCGTATTGAAGAGATGGTGGACAAGTCCAGACGAGAAGTTGATGATTACATCAGAGAAGTTGGTGAACAGACGACTTTTGAAGTAGGTGTTCATGGTCTCCACCCAGATCTGATTAAGATTTTAGGACGTCTGAAGTACCGTACTAGTTACGGGCAAAACGTCTTGAAACACTCAATGGAAGTCGCATACCTTTCCGGTTTGTTAGCTGCTGAACTTGGAGAAGATGAAACCCTGGCCCGTCGTGCAGGGCTGCTTCATGATATTGGTAAAGCCATTGACCATGAAGTAGAAGGAAGCCACGTGGAAATCGGTAAAGAACTGGCTATGAAGTACAAAGAGAATGAAACAGTCATCAATGCTGTGGCATCACACCATGGTGATGAAGAGCCGACTTCAATCATTTCTGTACTTGTTGCTGCTGCCGATGCTCTATCTGCGGCACGTCCTGGAGCCAGAAGTGAAACCTTAGAGAATTACATCAAACGTCTTGAAAAGCTGGAAGAGATTTCAGAGTCTTATGATGGCGTAGAGAAGTCATTCGCGATTCAAGCTGGACGCGAAGTTCGCATTATGGTTCGTCCTGATGAAATTGATGATCTTGAAGCAACAAGATTAGCACGAGATATTCGAAATCGAATCGAGGGAGAACTCGATTATCCAGGTCATATTAAAGTTACCGTTATTCGTGAAACACGTTCTGTGGAGTATGCGAAATAAAATGAATGAAGCGGCCTTCTTGGTCGCTTCATTTCTGTTTTTACGGGTACAATAAAGAAACAATTGCGGAAGGAAGGGTTTTGTTTTATGAGAATTTTATTTATAGGTGATGTCGTGGGTTCACCAGGTCGGGAAATGGTTGACGAATACTTACCAAAATTGAAGCAGAAATATCAGCCTGCTGTCACGATTATTAACGGGGAAAATGCAGCGTCAGGGAAAGGTATTACTGAAAAAATATATCGCCGCTTCCTTGAGAAAGGAGCGCAGGCCGTCACACTTGGAAACCATGCGTGGGATAAAAAGGAAATTTTTGAATTTATCGAGGATGCGGAATACCTCGTCCGCCCTGCCAACTACCCTGAAGGCACGCCTGGAAAGGGGATTACTTTTGTCAAAACCCCTAAGGGTGAGGTCGCCGTCATTAACTTGCAAGGGCGTACGTTCTTATCTGCGAATGATGATCCATTCAGAAAAATCGATGAGTTGATAGAAGAAGCAAAAAAACGCACGTCTATCATTTTTCTGGATTTTCATGCAGAAGCAACTAGTGAAAAGCAGGCGATGGGCTGGTATGTAGATGGCAGAGTGAGTGTGAATGTAGGGACACACACCCATATACAGACAGCAGATGAAAGAATTCTGCCAGGAGGAACGGGCTATATTTCTGACGTAGGTATGACAGGGCCTTATGACGGAATTCTGGGAATGGAACGTGAAGCGGTTTTAAAGCGTTTTCTTACAAACTTACCTGTACGTTTTGAAGTTCCAAAAAAGGGAAGAGCACAACTGAGTGCTTTCTTGGTGGATGTAGATGATAAAACAGGAAAATCTACAAAAGTCCAGCGTATTTTAATCAACGATGACCATCCATTCTTTCATTGATTATTTGAATTTTGCGACAAATTCATTCATAATGAAAAGGTAATATCCTACATCTCCAAGAATATAGTAGTTATGGAACAACTATAGTGATTGAAGGAGGAGCTAGTAATGGAAGTCTTAAAAGTATCAGCCAAATCCGTACCTAATTCAGTAGCAGGAGCCTTGGCCAACGTAGTACGAGAGCGCGGGACGGCCGAAATTCAAGCGATCGGAGCCGGAGCATTGAATCAGGCAGTTAAAGCCGTTGCCATTGCAAGAGGGTTTGTTGCCCCGAGTGGCATGGACTTGATTTGCATTCCGGCATTTACAGATATCATGATCGACGAGGAGGAACGAACAGCGATTAAGTTGATCGTCGAACCTCGATGAACGTAAAAAAACAAGCGTTTTTATAAGTTTCGCGTACTTACGATGTTTGCTAGCGAATACCTTGACCTTATGGATGAAAGAAAAATAGAATGGAAAGAAAAGGGCGTACTCACAATCGAGTGCGCCCTTTTTTAATAGAGATCGTTTTTTAGTATAAATGGTTTTTCGAAAGAAAGATATTGAACAATATAGCAGGTTATGTGAGGCTCATCTTTAAGCTAACGGGTGTTGATTCATATTAAGATGCAGCGGTGGTTGGAGAGTGTGCTATTCCGCGCCGACTGAGCCGGTCTACTCATCAAACATCTCTCCATTCAGGTCTGAAAGAATAGGGAGCTTGTATGCAGTGGAAATGGATATTTAATAGAGGTTAATAGAAGGTGGTATGATATGAGAGATTGTATTTTCACAGTGGACAGGTGAGTTTGCGTTTTCCTCAATCCATGTTAATATTGTTTGTATAAGAGGTTTAATAATGATTTATTGAGGTAGGGAGTGTTCACTGTGAATGGAACGATGAAAGCGATCGTTAAGCATCACCGAGCTCCAGGAGCGCAAATGCAAGAAGTTGCGATTCCGGAAATCCGTGATGATGAAGTATTGATTCGTGTGAAAGCGACATCTATTTGCGGGACGGATGTCCATATATATAATTGGGATGAGTGGTCTGAAAGCCGCGTCAAACCACCTTACGTTTTCGGTCATGAATTTTCAGGAGAGATTGTGGAAGTAGGAAGTAAGGTTCATAATTTCCAAGCAGGAGATTATGTGAGTGCAGAGACTCACCTTATTTGTGGACACTGTCCGCAATGCTTGACGGGTAAATTCCATATTTGTGAAAACACTAAAATTATTGGTGTGGATACGCAAGGATGTTTTGCAGAATATGTAGCGCTTCCAGCAGAGAACCTTTGGAAGAACCCTGATGAAATGCCAACAGACATCGCTTCTATTCAAGAGCCGATGGGGAATGCTGTACATACGGTTCTAAATGGCGATGTAGCAGGAAAATCAGTAGCCATCATCGGATGTGGACCTATTGGTTTGATGGCTGTAGGCGTAGCCAAGGCAGCTGGCGCATCTCAAGTACTAGCTTTTGATTTGAATCCATATCGACTTGAACTTGCTGAGAAAATGGGAGCGACAACCGTGATTCATTCGGGAGAAATCGATCCTGTCGAAAAAGCAAAAGAATTGACGGATGGCCATGGGGTAGACGTCGTTTGTGAAATGAGTGGCCACCCTGTAGCGATGGACCAAGGATTTAAAATGATTACGAATGGCGGACGCGTTTCCATTCTAAGTCTGCCTACGAAGAGAGTGAGCCTCGATGTGACGAATGACATCGTATTCAAAGGCGTAGAGGTTCAGGGGATTACTGGAAGAAAGATGTATGAAACATGGCAGCAGGTTTCCCGTCTTCTTCAATCTCAACAGGTGGATGTCACTCCATTGATTACTCACCATTTAAAGCTTGAAG
The DNA here is from genome assembly GCF_003386945.1 of Halobacillus trueperi. NCBI lineage: Bacteria > Bacillati > Bacillota > Bacilli > Caryophanales > Bacillaceae > Halobacillus > Halobacillus trueperi. The sequence continues at coordinate 96,895 of NZ_QUAE01000005.1, forward strand.
AATTTGAGAAGGGCTTTGACTTGATGAATCAGGGTCAATGTGGAAAAGTAGTTTTACACCCATAATTGTAAGGAGGATGTTTTATGAAAGGCTTTGAATACTTGCAAAAAGAACTAAACGAGATGCAGGAAGAAGGGACGTTCCGTACGTTGATCCCTCTGGAATCTGCACAAGGTTCCAAAGTGACAATCAAAGGAAAAGAAGTGATTCAACTTTCTTCCAATAACTATCTAGGGCTTACATCACACCCGAAGATGAAAGAAGCAGCGGAAAAAGCTAATGAAGAATATGGCGTAGGAACAGGTTCTGTTCGTACGATTGCAGGTACACTAAAAATGCATGAAGACTTTGAAGAAAAGTTAGCGAAATTCAAACATACAGAAGCTGCGTTAGTATTCCAATCCGGCTTCACAACGAACCAGGGTGTCTTATCTTCTATTCTAGGTAAAGAAGATGTAGTCATCTCTGATGAGTTAAATCACGCCTCAATCATCGACGGGATTCGTTTAACAAAAGCGGATCGTAAAATTTATAAACACGTCGACATAGAGTCATTAGAATCAGCGTTGAAAGAAAGTGGCGATTATCGTACAAGATTAATCGTTACTGATGGCGTTTTCTCCATGGATGGAAATATTGCTCCACTACCGGAAATCGTAGAACTCGCTGAAAAGTATGATGCTCTCGTTATGGTGGATGATGCTCATGCGAGTGGAGTTCTTGGTGACAACGGACGTGGAACAGTCAACCATTTCAATCTGGATGGCCGCGTCCACATTCAAGTGGGAACACTCAGTAAAGCGATTGGAGTACTTGGAGGGTATGTGGCAAGTACAAAGACCCTTCGAGATTACTTAATTCATAAAGGACGTCCGTTCTTGTTCAGTACATCCCACCCGCCAGCCGTAACGGCTGCGAATGATGCAGCGATTGATGTATTGTTAGAAGAGCCAGAACTGATCGAAAAACTTTGGGACAATACAAAATTCTTCAAAGATGGTCTGAACGCTCTTGGATTTGACACGGGAATCAGTGAAACACCGGTAACTCCTGTCATGGTTGGGGATGATGCCCTGACACACAAATTCTCCGATGAACTGTTCGAAGAAGGAGTATTCGCACAAGGAATCGTCTTCCCGACAGTCCAGCGCGGAAAGGGACGCGTCCGAACAATCGTTACAGCAGAACATTCAAAAGAAGAACTACAAGAAGCTCTCGATGCCTTCGAAAAAGTCGGTAAGAAATTAGGGATCTTGTAATAGTAATGAAGCCAGCTATGCGATTGCATAGCTGGCTTCTTTTAATTGAAAAAAACAGTACTTCCCCTATTAAGGAAAACGCTCCATTTGTTGAAGAATCAGTTTCAAAATAACCGGTGTTCGGTTGCCATGTTAGGAGTCAGGGGTGGTCGGGAAGCTACTCGCTTTCCTGTGGGGGAGCGCCGAGCTTCCTCGGACTACGTCCTGCGGGATCTCGCCTATCTCCTTCACCCACGGGAGTCTCGCATCTTCCCAACCACCCCATTTCAATATTAAGGAGGAACGAACCCTTATACCAAGAGGGACGTTTTCCGCACCATTCAGAAGGCGACATAAAGCGCTTTATATCAAGATTTCACGCTAGGAATGGCACCGGGGCATAGTTTTATATTATTCATTCCGCTGAGAATACAAGCAGAGTTCCAGAGAAATGGTTTCGAGATACTCACATGTCAAAGGGGCTGCGGGGAATGGCTCATCGCGCTCCCGCGGAAAGCGAGCCATTCCCCGCAGCCCCCATCCACTCGACAAAAGTCTCGAAACTGAGTCTTCCACAATCCTGCCATATTGTTGAATAAAATACTTGGAAAATGGATGAAAAAAGGTGGAATTCATGTTTACGCTTAATTTATCATGTAAAACTTGATATAATGGTACAGTTAGAAGGTTCGGCTTGAAAGGAGATCATTATGAACGAACAGCAACGTAAGGAAATGTCACAAATTCGTAAGCCTTCCACGGCTGATGCTAAAGCAGAACAAGATAACTTAAATCGACTGAAACAAAAAACTAGTGAAGATTTTGTTAAATATTTTGAAACGACATACCAACCTCCGAACATGAGGGATGCACAACGCCGGAAGCGGAAAGAAACAGATGTGCATTATGATTTTGAAATTCCTGAAGATATGGATCAAGCAGGCAAGGGTAAAAAATATTTGATCCGTACATACGGATGCCAGATGAACGAACATGATACTGAAGTCATGGCAGGGATTTTTGAAGAAATGGGTTATGAACCCACAAAGGATACAAAAGAAGCGGACATCATTCTATTGAATACCTGTGCCATCCGTGAAAATGCAGAAAATAAGGTGTTCGGTGAAATCGGACACTTGAAGCCTTTGAAAATGGAAAATCCGAATTTGATTATCGGAATCTGTGGATGTATGTCACAGGAAGAGTCTGTCGTAAACCGGATTCTAAAAAAACACCCATTTATCGATCTTATTTTCGGTACACATAATATTCATAGAATCCCGCAGCTGGTAAAAGAAGCGATGTTTGGGAAAGAAATGGTAATTGATGTGTGGTCGAAAGAAGGGGACATTATTGAAAACCTTCCAAGATCACGAAAAGGAAAAATCAAGGCTTGGGTAAACATCATGTATGGCTGTGACAAATTCTGCACTTACTGTATTGTTCCATATACAAGAGGAAAAGAAAGAAGTCGTTTACCACAAGACATCATTCAGGAAGTAAGGCATTTGGCGGCTCAAGGGTATAAAGAAATTACCCTCCTTGGCCAAAACGTCAATGCGTATGGAAAAGACTTGGATATGGCCTATGGGCTCGGTGACTTAATGGATGAACTGCGGAGTATTGATATTCCACGGGTTCGCTTTACAACTTCTCACCCAAGAGACTTTGACGATCGTTTGATTGAAGTACTTGCTAAAGGTGGTAATATGCTTGACCATATCCATCTACCGGTCCAGTCAGGAAATAGCGATATATTGAAGATCATGGGCCGTAAATACTCGAGGGAAGAGTACCTTGAACTTGTTCGCAAAATTCGTGTAGCGATGCCAGATGCAACCCTTACGACGGATATCATCGTCGGGTTTCCGAATGAAACCGAAGAACAGTTTCAGGATACGTTATCCCTTGTGGAAGAAGTCGGCTTTGAAGCTGCCTATACGTTTATCTATTCTCCAAGAGAAAATACACCCGCAGCTAAGATGAAAGATAACGTTTCAATCGAAGAGAAGAAGGATCGTTTGCAGCGGTTGAATAAAATCGTCAACCAGCAATCTGCAGACGCGATGAAAGCATACGAAGGTGAAATTGTAGATGTCCTTGTAGAAGGAGAAAGTAAGAATAATCCGGATGTGTTAGCCGGGTACACAAAACGGAACAAGTTGGTCAACTTCCGTGCACCTGAGTCTACAATCGGGCAAATTGTACCTGTAAGAGTGACCAAAGCGAAAACTTGGTCCCTTGATGGAGAGTTAGTAGAAATCAACGCAGAGGTGAAATAAATGGCACAGTATACGAGACAACAAGTTGTAGAAGAAGCAAAAAAGTTAGCTAAAATGATGGCTGATATTGAAGAAATCGATCGTTTCAAGCAATTGGAAGCGAAATTGAATGACAATCAAAAGGTTCAATCTCATATTAAGAAAATCAAAGCTTTGCAAAAGCAGGCAGTTAATTTTCAAGCTTACGGGAAAACGGAAGCTCTTCAGAAGATTGAAAAAGAAATCGATCGTCTCCAAGATGAGCTGGATGAGATTCCTGTGGTTGCAGAATTTAAAGATTCTCAAACCATTATTAACGATATCCTTCAAATGGTTTCAAACACGATATCACGTGAAGTTACCAATGAGGTCATTCGTTCCACGGGCGGGGATATCCTGCAAGGAGAAACAGGTTCAAATAAATCAAGTCATGGTTGCAGCCATTGATGCATACACTTCCGTCAGAGGGTTTTCCCCCTCTGGCGGTTTTTTTTGTACAATTTTATAGGCTATTGCATAGAATGAATTAAACACGTCCTTAGGCCATTTTCCCGTTAGTCACCATTCGCCCAACCAAACATAGGATGGGTGGTAGAATAAGGAGGAGTGAAACCCTATGTCTTTTTTTGAACGAGATTACAGAGAGATCATTACAAAAGCTGTAATCGCTAAAGGTAAAAAGTTTACAGAATCCACACACACCATTAGCCCTTCGCACCGTCCGACAAGTATCCTAGGTTGTTGGGTCATCAATCACATCTACAACGCCAAAAAGAAAGGAGATCACGTTGAAATCTCTGGCAGTTACGATGTAAACGTCTGGTATTCGTATAACGACAATACAAAAACAGAAGTCGTTACAGAGCGTGTCAGCTATTGTGATCACGTCAAGTTGGCAGTGAAAGATGATAATTGTGTACATGATGACTTTGAGGTAATCGCTAAGGTCGTACAGCAACCGAACTGTTTAGAAGCGAACATATCAGGAAATGGGCAAAAGATCGTTGTGGAAGTAGAGAGAGAGTTTGTTGTAGATGTTATAGGTGAAACGAAATTGTGTGTGAAAGTGGATCCTCATGGATGCGGCCATGATGATGATTATGATTATGACTTGTCTTCCGATGATTTTTCAGCCATTGAAACGGACTTCCTTCCATCTTCTTCAGACAAAGATCACGATAGTCACGATTAATGATGAATTCCTTGCTGCTACAGCGAGGATTTCTTTTTTTTGCTTTCTAATATTTTATGATAATTATAATAATAGCCTCCCGATTGTGGAAGACTCAGTTTCGAGATAACCGGGGTTCGTTTGCCATATTGTGCGTCAGGGGTGGTTGGAAAGCCGCTCGCTTTCCTGCGGGGATGGCGGAGAGCCTCCCCGAGCTAAAGCTCTGCGGGGTCTCTCTTCCACTACCCCGCTGTTTAGAAGCATAAAGCGCTCTGTATCAAGCTTTCATGAACCTGGACAGGGGAGTTTATTCTTACACTCCCACAAGCTGGATAGCTAACTTATCCAAGAAGTGGTTTTGAGACACTGATATGGTAAAGGGGCGGAGGGGAATGGCGAGACTCCTGCGGGAAAAGAGTGCTTGGTGAGACCCCGCAAGGCGTCAGCCTTAGGAGGCTCAACGCGCTCCCGCGGAAAGCGAGTCATTCCCCGCAGCCCCATCCACTCAAAAAAATCTCGAAATCAAGTCTTCAACAATCCTGCCATATACTTTAATAATGTCATGCTCTTCCGTGTAAGATTATTTGCCTCGTATGCTATAATGGGTGGAGAATCTTATGCACGTTTTGGAGGTTTAACCTTATGGCAAAATACACACCCATGATGCAGCAGTATTTAAAAATTAAAGCAGACCAAAAAGATGCCTTTCTGTTTTTCCGGTTAGGCGATTTTTATGAATTGTTCTTTGAGGATGCAACGAAAGCATCCCAGGAACTTGAAATTACATTGACGAGCAGGGACGGAGGTTCAAACGGAAGAATCCCCATGTGCGGTGTCCCTTATCACTCCGCAGACAATTACATAAAGCAGTTGATTGAAAAAGGGTACAAGGTTGCTATTTGTGAGCAGGTCGAGGATCCGAAAACAACCAAAGGGGTTGTGAAACGGGAAGTTGTCCAACTGATCACACCGGGTACGGTCATGGAAGGCAGCATGCTCGATGAAAAGGAAAACAATTACTTGGCCTCACTGAGTGCATTTGAAGATGGCTCATACGTCGTCAGTTACAATGATCTCACGACCGGAGAAAACAGTGTAGCTCTTATTCCGGGCGGTTTTGACGCGGCTATGAGTGAATTGTACAGCCGGCCGGTCAAAGAAGTGGTTGTATCCAATGATTTTGATGTCGAGTATAAACAGATGTTGATCGATCGTTTGGATTACACGGTTTCTCATCAGGACGTGACGGAGATTGCTCCTGAATTCCAACCTCTTGTTGAGGAGGTTCATCAGGATAAGCTTTTAGTCGGCTTCGGGAGGCTTCTCAATTATATCCAGCATACGCAAAAAAGGTCACTCGATCATCTGCAGCCTGTGAAAGTGATTGAATTGAAGCAATTTATGACCCTCGATATGTACTCCAAAAGAAACTTAGAATTGTTGGAAACCCTTAGAAAGAAAGGGAAAGCGGGAAGCCTTCTTTCTGTCATCGATAAAACCATCACTTCCATGGGCGCGCGTATGCTTAAAAAGTGGATGGAGCGTCCGTTGCTATCAGCGGATGCTATTGCGATGAGGCATGACCAGGTCGAAGGATTTCTTGATCAGTTTTTTGAGAGAGAGACTCTGAGAGATGAGCTATCGAATGTTTACGACTTGGAACGTTTAGCAGGAAGAGTTGCCTTTGGCAATGTGAATGCCAGGGATATGATCCAGTTGAGAAATTCATTAAGTCATATTCCGGATATCTTAACGACGCTTTCAAAATTCGACCACCCTTCCATAGGAAAGCTATATGACAATGTTGACCCGCTTCATGATTTAAAAGAACTTCTTCAAGAAAGCATCGCCGATGACCCTCCGATCTCTGTAAAAGAGGGGGGCTTGATTCGGGACGGCTTCCACGAACAGTTGGATGACTATAGATATGCTTCCAAGAACGGAAAGCAGTGGATTGCAGAGCTTGAACAAAGGGAACGAACGGAAACAGGAATCAAATCCTTGAAAGTCGGCTATAATCGTGTGTTCGGCTATTATATCGAAGTGACAAAAGCGAACTTGAGACATCTACCTGAAGGAAGGTATGAGCGGAAGCAGACCCTTACAAATGCCGAACGTTTCATTACTCCAGAGCTGAAAGAAAGAGAAACGATGATCCTCGAAGCCCAGGAGAAAAGTGTGGAGCTTGAGTATGAACTGTTTCTCGAAGTCCGTGAAAAGGTGAAGGCGTACGTCAAGAGACTTCAACAGCTGGCAGACCAAATCAGCCGCATTGATGTTCTCCAAGGTTTTGCTCAAGTAGCAGAATCCTATCAGTATGTGCGGCCGGAATATCGTGAACAACGTGTGGTGGACATCCGTCAAGGCCGTCACCCTGTGGTAGAGAAAGTGATGCAGGAAGGAACGTTTGTACCGAATGATATTTACATGAATGAAGAGACTGATGTGTTACTGATTACAGGACCGAACATGTCCGGTAAAAGTACGTACATGCGTCAGCTTGCATTGACGGCAATTCTTGGGCAAATGGGCTCTTTTGTTCCGTGCCAGTCTGCGAGTTTACCAGTCTTTGATCAGATATTTACAAGAATTGGTGCGGCCGATGATCTTGTTTCTGGTCATAGTACATTCATGGTCGAAATGCTGGAAGCAAACCATGCATTGACGCATGCGACGGAAAACAGCTTGATCCTTCTTGATGAGATAGGAAGAGGGACAAGTACGTATGATGGCATGGCTCTGGCTCAGGCCATTGTGGAATATATTCATGGGGAGATTAAAGCGAAAACGCTATTCTCTACCCATTATCATGAATTGACCTCATTGGATGAACAGCTTGAGCGTTTAAAAAATGTCCATGTCCGAGCGGAAGAGTATGAAGGTAATGTTGTCTTTCTTCACCAGATTAAAGATGGACCTGCGGATGAAAGTTACGGCATTCATGTGGCGAAGCTTGCACACTTGCCTGATCCGCTGATCAACAGAGCAACCGCCCTTCTGGATCAGCTTGAAAATGGGCCCGTCAAAAATGAAGCCTCAACCTCTGCAGAAGAAGAGGAGCAGCTAAGTTTGTTTGTTGAAGAATCGAAGCCGGAGAAAAAGCGGACAACGGAACCGCAGGCTTCTCATATAGAAAAGCGTCTACAGTCGTTAGATCTAATGGAAATGACACCGATGGACGCTATGAATGAATTGTACCAATTGCAAAAACGTTTGAAATCGTAAAGGAGGAACAGAGATGGCGCGGATCCGACTGATGCCAGACCACCTAGCCAACAAAATAGCGGCCGGAGAAGTTGTTGAACGCCCAGCCTCTGTCGTCAAAGAACTGGTAGAGAACAGTATTGATGCAGGTGCCACATGGGTGAAGATTGATTTAATGGAAGCCGGATTGCAGCGCATCCGGATTACCGATGATGGTGCGGGAATGGATGAAGAGGACTGTGAAATTGCCTTTCATCGCCATGCAACGAGTAAAATTCTTGATGAAAATGACCTTTTCCATGTCCGGTCCCTCGGTTTTCGCGGAGAGGCATTAGCAAGTATCGCTGCAGTGAGCCGCTTGAGTATTCAAACCTCTACTGGGAACAGTGCGGGGACGAAAATGAATCTCGAAGGAGGCCATCTCGTCTCCAGAGGAAAAAGTGATGCGAGAAAAGGAACGGACATTACGGTTGAAGAATTGTTTTTCAATACGCCGGCCCGGTTGAAATATATGAAAACCATTCATACCGAGCTTGGTCATGTCACGGATGTATTAAATCGTACGGCCTTAGCCCATCCGGAAGTGCAGTTCCTTTGTACTCATAATGAAAAGCAAATCTTTAAGACGAATGGACGTGGAGATCTCCTCCAAGTCATAGCGAACATTTATGGAATGAATGTCGCTAAAAAAATGATCCCGATAGAGATGGAAACCGCGGACTTTAAAGTCGATGGATATATTGCGAAACCCGAAGTTTACCGTGCATCAAGAAATTATATGTCAACGATTATCAACGGTCGTTTCATTCGGAGCATTCCTTTGAATAAAGCTGTTTTGCAAGGCTATCATACCCTGTTGCCAATTGGGAAAAGTCCGATTGTCGTTTTAAATATAGACATGGATCCAATTCTAGTCGACGTCAATGTTCATCCATCTAAAATGGAAGTGCGTTTTAGTAAAGAAAAGGAATTGTATGATTTATTAGAAGAGACCGTTCGGCAGGCCTTTCGCAAACAAACCCTCATTCCTGATGTGTCACAGCCGGCACCTAAGCCTGCAAAAGAAAAAACTACACAGGAATCCTTTAACCTCTACCATACGAGGGAGGAGGATGCTCATCGCGAGCGGGAATCCACGGTGGACCATTTATTGAAAAGTGAGCAAGGACTACTCCAAGAGGACGGTTTCCAAAAAAAACAGGAAGAATTGATCAAAGAGATGAACCCGACATTCGACACAGATACCTCTGCTTCAATAGAGAGCGTACAGTCCGAAGATAAAGTCGAAAAAGAAGGACCTCCTCGTGAACGGAAAAGAGTCCCGACCATGCATCCGATTGGTCAGCTGCATGGAACATACATCCTTGCTCAAAATGAGGAAGGTATGTATATCGTCGATCAGCATGCGGCTCAAGAAAGGATCAAATACGAATTCTTCAGAGACAAACTCTCGGAAGTGGACCATGAAGTACAGGAACTCCTTGTCCCGATGACTTTTGAATTTTCGAAGGCTGAATCGTTAAGGATGGAAGAGTACAAAGGCGAACTGGAAAAAGTGGGATTGTTTTTTGAACCATTTGGAGACACGACCTATATCGTGCGCAGTCACCCCCAGTGGTTCCCGAAAGGATTTGAAGAGGAAGTTATTGATGAAATGATTCAGCAGCTGATGGAAGAAGATCGGATTGATATTCTTAAACTAAGAGAAGAAGCGGCGATACTCATGTCGTGTAAGCGATCGATCAAAGCGAACCATTATTTGAACCAAACCGATATGTTTCATCTTTTAGAAGATTTGAGAAAGTCGACCGATCCTTTTACTTGTCCTCATGGACGTCCGATCATCGTTTTCTTTTCAGAGTATGAGATGGAAAAAATGTTCAAACGTGTGATGTAATTAAAAGAGAGACTCCCGCTTTGGAGTCTCTCTTTTTTGTTTGCTATTTTGTTTACATAATGTTTTTATAATCAACTTATAAATAAGTACGAATGACAGAGTAGGGGATTAGGAGATGTTCTTCTGCTGGAGAAGAAAACGAAAATAGTTATCGATCTGTTTAATATCCTCCGGCTGAATTCCAAACCATGCTTTCTTGTCAAAAAAAACAGGTTTTGTGTATCCCTTCGTTTCCAGGAGCTGCTTAATTTCGCGCATTTCATCCTCTTGTTCATCACTTAAACCGAGGAGATAATCTGCGGTGGTATGGAGAGCGTGAGCGATCTTCGTGAGATCGTCAAGATCTGGTGAAGTGTAACTCCGTTCCCAATTCGACACGACTTGTGGGGACACACCGACTTTTTCAGCTAACATCGATTGTGTTAAACGTCTTTCTTTTCTAAGTGAACGAATTCTTTCATGAACCACTTTAAGACGCCTCCTTTTCTATACTATAACACAGACTAACGAAATGCGATAGTACGACTAACGAATATTTTGAATATTTGTAACGGAATTCGTTAGTAGTGGTAACGGATTGCGTTAGTTTGTGAGCTGAGGTATGATTGTAGAGCCATTCATGTATAATAGAGACGTGTGAAGGAGGTGGGAGTGTGAAACCATTGGTGATCTCAGTGGTCGGTCCTACAGCAGTTGGAAAATCGAATTTGGGGATCCGAATCGCTCAGCGTTTTAATGGAGAAGTGATTAGTGGGGACTCTATGCAGATTTACCGGACGATGGATATCGGAACAGCGAAGGTGACCAAAGGGGAGATGCAGGGCATCCCGCATCATATGATTGACTTTAAAGATCCTGCGGAGCAGTTTTCAGTTGCTGAGTTCCAGGAGAATGTGCAAAAGTTAATCTGGGAAATTCATGAGCGGGGGAAGCTTCCGGTTTTGGTAGGGGGGACAGGCTTATACATACAAGCAACACTTTTTAACTTCCATTTTTCAGAACAAAAAAAAGATCCTTCCATCATGGAGAAGCTTGAAAAAGAATGGAAGGAAAATGGCAGAGATTATATGTACAAACGCCTCGTTGAAATTGACCCCGAACAAGCAGAAAAAATTCATCCGAATAATGAAAGACGTGTACTAAGAGCCCTTGAGGTTTATGAAACGACAGGCCAGGTGATGAGTGATCGTCATCATCAGCAGCAGAAAGAATCTCCTTTTAACCCACTGTTAATCGGGCTGGAGATGGACCGGGAATTACTGTACGATCGTATCAATCGCAGGGTCGATCAAATGATTGAACAGGGTTTATTAGAAGAAGTTCAAAATCTCTATAAACAAGGATTGAAGGACTCTCAATCAATGCAGGCGATTGGGTATAAGGAATTGATTCCATACTTCGAAGGTTCATGTGCCCTTGGGGAAGCCATTGAATTGCTGAAACGTAATTCCAGGCGCTATGCCAAACGTCAGTACACGTACTTTAAGAACAAAATGGATATCAACTGGTATGAAGTATCTCCTTCGAACTATGAGGAGAAATTTGAAACAATTTTAGGCGATTTAGCAGGAAAGATAGACTAATGCGTAGAATCGTATTATTACAGATAGAAAAGAGGAGGAAGATCCATGGCCCAATCGGTTAATATCCAAGACAATTATTTGAATCAATTAAGGAAAGAACGCATGCAGGTGACTGTCTTTCTACTCAATGGCTTTCAATTGAGAGGCATCGTCAAAGCATTCGACAATTTTACTGTCTTGTTAGAGACGGAAGGAAAGCAACAATTGATCTTCAAACATGCAATTTCAACATTTGCTCCTGTCAAAAATGTTTCATTGGATAAAGAATAGTGTAAATGGAAGCAAAAAAGCGGGTGCCTTTAAAGGCATCCGCTTCTTTCATGGATAAAGGAAATGATTTTGCATGATCATCCTTGGGCGTTTGTCACAGGAAACCCCACCTACGCGTATGATGAAGAAGAATGAGGAGGGATCGATGTGCAACCCCAAGCTAAAACGGTGAGACCAAACAGCACAATCAATATTGTGTTGAATGATTCTAAAGAAAAAGCGATTCCTGATCGGAAAGCAGCCGCCCTCAAACAGACAGGCGCCCCTTTTCTGAAAATCGAGGAATTTTTCAATTCCATCATTGGGATGGAGGATTTAAAGACCAGGGTAAAAGAAATCTATGCACAGGTGCTCGTTTCTAAGAAAAGAGAAGAAGCAGGATTGAAATCGAATGCGCAAGTTCTGCACATGGTTTTTCATGGAAACCCCGGCACGGGAAAAACGACCATCGCGCGGATGGTTGCTGCTTTATTCCGCGATGTCGGGGTGCTTGATAAGGGTCAATTCATCGAAGCGGATCGGAGTGATCTTGTAGGAGAGTATATCGGTCATACGGCTCAAAAGACGAAGGACCTGATCCATAAAGCATTGGGGGGCGTCCTTTTTATTGATGAAGCTTACTCATTAGCAAGAGGTGGAGAAAAAGATTTCGGAAAAGAAGCGATTGATACATTGGTTAAATGCATGGAAGATCATCATAATGAATGCATTATCATCCTTGCTGGATATCCGGATGAGATGGAGGATTTTCTGACCTTAAATCCAGGCCTTGCTTCCCGGTTCCCCATCCAGCTTTCTTTCAAGGATTATTCTGCGAAAGAACTTACGCAGATTGCTTTTGGAATGATTGAAGAAAGGGAATATTGTTTAACAAAAGAAGCGGAGCGAAAACTTTTTCAGCATCTGGCCCACGTGTACACCAGACGTGAGGAGAATTTTTCAAATGCCCGCTATGTAAGGAACCTCATTGAAGAAGCGATTCGAAAACATGCTTGGAGAGTGATCAGCACCCCGAATCCGAAGAAAAAAACACTGATGACCCTTCAGGCGGAAGATTTTGATGTTCCTTTACAAGAAACAGACTTGATCTAAACGGTCGTACATTCATAGGAAACATTTTTCTGTTATGATGAAAAAGATACAGGTAGACGGAAGAGTAGGTGAAGAGACAGATGTCAAAAGAATTGGTCGTGTTAGTTGCGCGAAAAGATCCATTCGAACAAGAAGAACGGTTTCAGTCCTCTTTGGAAGAACTTCAATCACTGACGGAAACCGCTGATGGAGAAGTGTGCAAAATTATTACTCAGAAGCGTGACCGGGTTCACCCGGCTACATATTTAGGTGAGGGCAAACTGGAAGAAATAAAAGAAGCAGCAGAGGAAGCTGAAGCTGAACTCGTGATATTCAATGATGAGTTATCACCTGGCCAGCTTAGAAATATAGCGGACAGGGTCGGCGTGCGTGTCATCGACAGAAGTCAGCTGATCCTGGACATTTTCGCAGGACGGGCGCGTACAAAGGAAGGAAAATTGCAGGTGGAACTTGCTCAACTGCAATATTTACTTCCACGGCTATCCGGACAAGGAACAGCGTTATCCCGGTTAGGTGGAGGGATTGGTACCCGTGGTCCTGGTGAAACCAAACTGGAAACCGACCGTCGTCATATCCAACGTAGAATTGATGATATCAAGAAGCGGTTGGATACGGTCGTAAAACAACGGGAGCAGTATCGAAAACGGAGAAAAGAAAACCGTGCCTTTCAAGTCGCAATCGTAGGTTATACGAATGCTGGTAAATCGACGTTCTTCAATAGAGTGACCGACAGCCAGTCCTTTGAAGAGGACTTATTGTTTGCTACGCTCGATCCATTGACAAGGCAAATGAGCCTTCCTTCTGGCTTTTTGTCTCTCCTTTCTGATACGGTAGGTTTTATTCAGGACTTACCAACGACGCTCATCGCGGCTTTCCGATCGACATTAGAGGAAGTAACAGAAGCGGACTTTATCGTTCATATGGTGGATGCTTCACACCCTGATCATATGCAGCAGGAAAAGACCGTATTGAGATTGTTGGATGAACTTGGAGCTGGTCAACTGCCGATCCTGACCGTTTACAATAAAAAAGATCTACTGCAGGAGGATTTCATTCCACACTCCTTCCCGTCGTTGACGGTGAGCGTTCATGATCCGATTGACCGTAAACGTGTCCTTCATAAAATCGAAGAGGTTTTAAAGGAAGAGTGGTATGAGTATGACGTTTTCGTGCCAGCTTCTGAAGGGAAACGATTGCAGCAATTCAAGGCCTACAGTATGATCACGAGCATCCATTTTTATGAGGAGAAAGAAGGCTATGCCCTTCATGGTTTCATCCATCCTGAGCACCCATTGAAACATCAAATATTATAAATTTGAACAAAACGTTGAATCAACGAAATTCTGCAAGATAGGAAGAGGACTCATCATGAACATTCAAGAATTGAAACACCATGTAGAAAAAGAGATCAAGAACCAACACGAGATGGTTGATGAGATTGTCGAGTACAATCAAGAAAAGGTATTAAAGGCATTCCATAAACTGAGGGTCAGCGATTCTCACTTTAATCCGACGACAGGTTATGGCTATGATGACTTTGGGCGAGACACACTAGAGGCTTTGTATGCAGAAATATTCAAAGCGGAAGATGCCCTTGTCAGACCTCAGCTCATCTCCGGAACGCATGCGATCACGACCGCCTTATTCGGTGTCATGCGCCCGGGGGATGAACTGCTATACATATCTGGAGATCCTTATGACACCCTAAGAGATGTCATTGGTTCTGAAGACAATAAGGATACAGGTTCTTTAAGTGATTTTGGTATCAGCTATCAAACCGTTCCTTTAGAAGGGAGTGGGGCTTTTTCCCATGATAGAATCCGAGCAGCTATACATGAAAAAACGAAGGTCGTAGCCATCCAAAGGTCCAAAGGATACGAGGATCGCCCTTCGTTTACTATTGACGAGTTACAATCCATCATTCAGTTCGTCCGTGAGATAAAAGACGATGTGATAATCTTTGTTGACAATTGTTATGGTGAATTCGTAGAAATGAAAGAACCGCTTGAAGTAGGTGCTGACATGATTGCTGGTTCATTAATAAAAAATCCGGGAGGCGGGATTGCCAGAGTCGGGGGTTATATTGCGGGACATGAACACCTGATTGAAAAATGCAGCTATCGACTGACGGCTCCTGGGTTAGGGAAAGAAACAGGGCCGAGTTTGAACAGCCTGCAAGAGATGTATCAAGGGATTTTCCTCGCACCACATGTTGTAGGAGAAGCTTTGAAAGGAGCCATTTTCACTTCTAAATATTTAAGTGAATGGGGCTTCGACACATCTCCTGCTTATGATGTGAAGCGGACGGATTTGATTCAATCCGTAAATTTCAATACGGCTGAACAAATGATCAGGTTCTGTCAATCCATTCAGCAGGCATCTCCTGTGAATTCTCATTTCAAACCAGAACCGAGCGCCATGCCTGGATACGAGGATGAAGTGATTATGGCTGCTGGTACTTTCATTCAAGGCGCGAGTCTTGAATTGACGGCCGATGGTCCCATTCGTCCCCCATATACGGCATTCGTTCAAGGTGGATTGACCTACGCGCATGTAAAGATCGCTGTCGTACAAGCGGTAGAGCAGTTGATCGAAGAGGGTATGGTTAAACTTTGAAGCGGAGGGAATGATAACCCTTTCAAAAAATAGCGCCAAATTGTGTGAACATTCCTCACATATGTTGACATATCCCTTGCGTGACGTATAATTAAAGTATCATTCTTATGGGGAGGTGGCACATCGATGAGTGATGAAATTCGTCGTTCTATGCCGTTATTCCCGATGGGGATTGTTCAATCATTGACAGACCTTACTGCACGGCAGATCCGGTACTACGAACAGCACGAGCTGGTTCAGCCGGCCCGTTCAGAAGGGAACCGTCGCATGTTCTCATTTAATGATGTCGATCGGCTGCTTGAAATCAAAGACTTGATCGATCAAGGTGTGAACATGGCCGGAATCAAGAAAGTTCTGAAGCTGAACGATCAGCCAGATAATGAAGTATATGACGAGGATCAAGTGAAGGAAGTTCATAATGAACTTACCGAAAAAGAACTACGTCGTATGCTGCAACGAGAACTATTCACAGCGGGAAGACAAGGTAAATTAGCAATCAGACAGGGAGAAATGTCAAGGTTCTTCCATTAATTTTGTGTTGAGAGGAGAAATTCAATGGGTTTAACAAAAGAAGAAATCTACAAAAAAATCGATGAGGAAAACGTCAAGTTTATCCGTCTTCAGTTCACGGATATGCTTGGTACGATCAAAAACGTGGAAATTCCACTAAGCCAGTTGGATAAAGCTATTGATGGCATGATGATGTTTGACGGGTCCTCCATTGAAGGATTCGTTCGTATCGAGGAGTCGGACATGTATTTGGTTCCAGACCTGGATACCTTCGTCGTTTTCCCTTGGACTTCAGAAAAAGGGAAGGTCGCACGATTCATCTGTGACATCTACAACCCAGACCAAACTCCTTTTGAAGGATGCCCACGCTATAACTTAAAGCGTAACATCAAAAAAATGGAGAAACTCGGATTTTCTGCTTTCAACATTGGTACAGAACCTGAATTTTTCCTATTCAAATTAGATGAAAAAGGCGAACCGACGATGGAATTGAATGATAAAGGCGGCTATTTCGACTTGGCACCGACCGATCTTGGTGAAAACTGCCGTCGTGACATCGTCCTTGAGCTTGAGGAAATGGGCTTTGAAATTGAAGCCTCTCACCATGAAGTCGCTCCAGGTCAGCACGAAATCGACTTTAAATATGCGGATGCCGTCAAGCACTGTGATGATATTCAAACATTCAAACTTGTCGTCAAAACCATAGCACGTCAACATGGCTTGCATGCAACGTTCATGCCTAAGCCGTTGTTTGGCGTGAACGGATCTGGTATGCACGCGAACATGTCTCTTTTCAACGAAAAGGGTAATGCTTTCTTTGATGAGAAAGGGAAGGAACAACTGTCAGAAGTGGCTTACCAGTTTACAGCAGGCATCATCAAGCATGCAACGAACTTCACAGCCGTGACAAACCCTACTGTCAATTCTTACAAGCGTCTTGTACCAGGGTATGAGGCTCCATGTTATGTAGCATGGTCCGGTCAGAACCGTAGTCCGCTCGTACGTGTTCCAACATCCCGTGGTTTGAGCACAAGAATCGAAGTTCGGAGTGTTGATCCATCAGCGAACCCATACATGGCGATGGCAGTCCTTCTTGCTGCTGGACTTGATGGTGTGGAAAATAAACTGGAAGCACCTGCTCCAGTCGATCGGAACATTTACGTTATGGATAAGAAAGAGCGTGAAGCACACGGAGTCAAAGACCTACCTGCTACTTTGTATGATGCATTGGAAGAGCTGCATCAAGATCCAATCATGGTAGAAGCTCTCGGCGAACACCTATTTGAACATTTCATTGAAGCGAAAGAAATTGAATGGGATATGTTCCGCACACAGGTTCATCCGTGGGAACGCGAACAATATTTACAGACGTATTAAACCTTAAAACCCTTGAAGCTAATAGCTTCAAGGGTTTTTCTATGCCTCACGAAACAGTTTGAATAGGGTGAAGAAAATTTCAAGATTTTGGTCGTATACTTTAGTGGATGTGTTACATATAATATTAGTAAGAACAAACGTTCCCTATTATGGAGGTGTCACCAATGGAAGCATTATTCCAACGTTCAAAACTCGAAAAGATGAAGTTGGAATGGATCTATATCAACCATAAAGGCGATTTGTCTCAACGGGTGATTAGAGTGGTCGACATTCAGGATGAATATGTAATTGCTTACTGCTATGAACGAAAACAAGTGAGAACGTTCAGAAAAAATAATATATTGTCTGTATTTCCTTTAACCTCCATCCGGAAAAGTTATGGAGCATGACAAAAATAAAGAAAGAGGCGAGTTTAACAAAACTCGCCTCTTTCAATTAATGTACGGTTCTGTATA
Source organism: Halobacillus trueperi (assembly GCF_003386945.1). NCBI lineage: Bacteria > Bacillati > Bacillota > Bacilli > Caryophanales > Bacillaceae > Halobacillus > Halobacillus trueperi. The sequence continues at coordinate 114,569 of NZ_QUAE01000005.1, forward strand.
GACCGACGACTTTCCCTAAAATGGATACGTCCTGTAATAGGATCGGTTCCATTGTTGCGTTTTCAGGCTGTAAACGAACGTGATTTCTTTCCTTGAAGAATCGTTTGACAGTGGCTTCTTCATCTTCTGTCATCGCCACGACGATGTCGCCGTTCTGAGCGGTTTGCTGTTGTCTGACGATGACCATGTCGCCGTCTAGAATTCCTGCCTCAATCATACTTTCCCCCTGGACGATCAGGACGAACGTGTTGTCATCAGATCCTGCGAGTGTATCTGGAAGCGGGACATATTCTTCGATATTCTCTACAGCTGTAATCGGTGAACCAGCCGTGACTTTACCGATTACTGGAGCATAGGAGGCTTCACTTCTCGGAATACTGTGATCTTCTTCCAATTCAATGACTTCAATGGCACGAGGTTTCGTCGGATCGCGTCTAATGTAGCCTTTTTTCTCTAATCTGGATAAGTGACCATGTACTGTTGAACTTGAAGCGAGACCAACGGATTGACCGATCTCTCTTACGGATGGTGGATATCCTTTCATTAAAACCTGCTCTTTAATAAAATCTAGTATTTCCTGCTGCCGTTTTGAAAGTTTACTCATAGATTAGCACCTCGTACATAGGATTATAGTAACCACATTGTACCACTTATGATTCAAAAATACAAACACGCGTTCGAAAAAACCATTGACAAGAACCTGTGTTCGTATATAATAAAAGTAACAAACACGAACACAGGTTCTTAAGAACGTTCGTTCTATGAAAACGGAGGGGTTATGTATGTTTAACAAATTATCGAAGCTGGATTACACCTACATTATTCTTTTTATTGTTAGTTTTATCATTCTCTATTATTCTATGGTCACAGCTGTTTAATAGAGAAAGAGAGAGGAACATTCAATTGAAGGTGATTTTATACTGCAGGGTAAGTACGGAAAAAGAAGCTCAAGTGACATCATTAAACCGCCAAAGAACCGAGTTGACTTCAATGGCAGACAGTCACGAATTTGAAGTTGTGGAATGTATTGAAGAACAAGCGAGTGGTTACGATATTGAGCGGGACGGGATCTTCCGTATGCTGGAATGTTTTTCTTCCGGGCGTGCGGAAGCTCTGTTAATTCAGGATGAGACTCGATTGGGACGTGGGAATACGAAAATCGCATTGTTTCATCAATTGAATCGGTTGAATATTAAGGTGTATTCTTTATCAAATCAGGGAGAGTTGCAGTTATCAGAGTCGGATTCTATGGTTTTACAGATTGTGGGGATCGTAGAGGAATACCAGAGGAAAATACATAATATGAAAATACGCCGGGGAATGAGAAAAGCCGTTGAGGGCGGCTATGACCCATCAATCAATTTATCCAATCGGGACCAGGCGCCAGGTCGTGAGAGAATCAAATTTCCTATTGAAGAAGTTGTCCGGTTAAGGAAAAATGAGCTGACGTTTAAAGATATCGCTGCGACACTAAGAGGCCTTGGATATGATGTATCGAAGGCTACGGTTCATCGCAGATACAAGGAATACCTATCGCTTGAAAAAGAAGAAGAATCACGGTAATATATAGTTTAAGGACAAGGATCTGTGGATTTCTTGTCTTTTTCATGTTTTTACGATCCAGACTATGAGTAAAGGAGAAGGATCTATGTTATCTAAAGAAAAAATTAATCGTATAAATGAACTAGCGAATAAATCAAAGCAGGAAGAGCTTTCGAAGGAAGAAAAAGCGGAACAGCAGAAGCTGCGTCAGGAATACTTGAAAAATGCTCGTCAATCTTTCAAGAATCAGCTGAAAGGAGTTACCGTCATCGACCCGAATGGGGATGACGTGACACCTAAGAAGCTTCGTCAAATGCAGGAAAACGAAAAAAAGAACTAATTTTTAAATCTCCGTGTTCGATAATTTTCGAATGCGGATTTTTTTGTTTAAAACCCTTAATAAGGGGGAAATTAGGTAGGAGGTTGTGCAAAGATTTCGCACAACGCTTGTTTCAAAATGAATTTCATTATAGGATAATACATGGTACATATACCTGAAACGAAAGGGGAATGTTGAACATGGCAAACAGCCTTGAACAAACATCAATCAATACGATTAGAACTTTAACAATCGATGCAGTAGAAAAAGCAAACTCCGGACACCCGGGGATGCCGATGGGTGCAGCACCGATGGCATATACGCTATGGACTCAGTTCATGGATCATAATCCGAAAAACTCGAACTGGTTCGACCGCGACCGTTTCGTCCTATCTGCTGGACACGGATCTATGCTTCTTTACAGCTTGCTCCACTTATCCGGTTATAACGTGACGATGGACGACCTTAAGTCCTTCCGTCAATGGGATTCCAAAACCCCTGGTCACCCAGAGTTTGGTCACACAGACGGTGTAGAAGCAACTACAGGTCCCCTTGGACAAGGTATTGCAATGGCGACCGGAATGGCAATGGCTGAAGCTCACCTTGCAGCGAAATATAACCGTGAAGGTTATAATGTCGTTGACCATTACACTTATTCCATTTGTGGTGACGGGGACTTGATGGAAGGGGTATCCCAGGAATCTGCTTCTCTTGCCGGTCACCTTGGTCTAGGTAAATTGATCGTTCTTTATGATTCCAATGATATTTCTCTTGATGGCGACCTTGATCGTTCCTTCAGCGAGAGTGTTGAAAAGCGCTATGAAGCCTATGGATGGCAGGTGATCCGCGTAGAGGATGGTACGAACACAGAGGATATTGCTCAGGCACTTGAGAAAGCAAAAGCGAATACAGATCAACCAACAATGATCGAAGTGAAAACGGTTATTGGGTATGGATCTCCTAATAAATCTGGTAAGTCTGCCTCCCACGGTGCTCCTTTAGGAGAAGAGGAAGGAACGGCAGCTAAACAGTTCTACAAGTGGGATCACGAGCCATTCCACGTACCTGAAGAGGTCTATCAGGACTTTAAAGAAAAGGTTCAGCAAAATGGTCAGGATAAAGAAGAATCTTGGAACAACCTAATGGCTCATTACAAAGAAGCACATCCAGAGCTTGCGGAAGAGTTTGAGCGTGCGATTCGCGGAGAGCTTCCTGAAGGCTGGGATCAAAGTCTTCCAACTTATCAGGTGGGCGAAGACAGTCCTGCGACACGCGCAGCTTCTGGAGATGCAATCAACGCTCTTTCAAAAGTTATCCCTAACTTCTTTGGTGGTAGTGCCGACCTTGCAGGTTCAAATAAAACGGCCGTCAAAGATGAAGAAGACTTTTCACGTAACAACTACGCAGGTCGAAACATCTGGTTCGGAGTTCGTGAATTTGCCATGGCGGCTGCCTTAAACGGAATGGGACTTCATGGTGGACTTAACGTATATGCTGGTACATTCTTTGTTTTCAGTGACTACCTGCGTCCAGCGGTCCGTTTATCCGCCCTGCAAAACCTACCTGTGAACTACGTCTTCACTCATGACTCTGTTGCCGTTGGAGAAGACGGTCCGACGCACGAACCTGTGGAACAATTGGCTTCTCTTCGTGCGATGCCTAACCTTTCCGTTCTTCGTCCTGCGGATGGGAACGAAACCAATGCGGCATGGAGACTTGCTTTAGAGTCTGAATCGACTCCAACAGCACTTGTCCTAACTCGCCAAGGGTTACCGACCCTTCAAGGTACAGAGGAACTTGCATACGAAGGAATGAAGAAAGGGGCGTACATCCTTAGCGATTCCGATAAAGAAGAGCCGGATGCGATCCTACTTGCTTCAGGTTCTGAAGTACAATTGATTGTTGAAGCTCAAGCGGAATTGAAGAAGAATGGTTACGACGTCCGTGTTGTCAGTGTACCTTCCTTCGATCGCTTTGAAGCTCAGCCTAAAGAATACAAAGAACAAGTCCTTCCTTCTTCTGTCCGCAAACGTCTGGCAGTTGAAATGGGCGCATCGTTCGGTTGGGACCGTTATGTAGGTTTGGATGGCTCCGTCATCGGAATCGACAAGTTCGGTGCTTCTGCTCCAGGGAATACTGTGATTGAGAACTATGGTTTCACTGTAGAAAACGTAGTGAAGCATGCGGAAAACTTGATGAAATAAACAAGGGAGAAGCTGCCTGTTCCTAAGGCAGCTTCTTTTTATGCCGTGAATTTCAATCTGCTCTTGAAAATTCGCGGTAAATAGTAGGGACAACCATTTTCGATTTCCCTGCTCTATGTGATATAATAGGCATAAGAATGATTGTTGTCTCTGGTACGGTCATCGTCGTTCCTAGAAGATGAGATCCTTTTTCCATGTGGGGTGCTTTTGCTTATCTAATGAACGGTTGATTCGTTTAGTAGCGTCTGGATTACGGTCATATTGAAACGACTATTGTATTCTAGAGAACGTTTTACTATACTGTTATGGGAGACAACACGAAGGAGGAAGACGAAGTCATGACATTGGGGATCGTTTGGGTCATCATCATTGCTTTATTGACTCTTGTCGGTGGTGCAGCTCTAGGCTTCTTCATCGCAAGAAAGTATATGATGAACTATTTGAAAAAGAACCCGCCAATTAACGAACAAATGTTACGCACACTGATGATGCAGATGGGCCAAAAGCCTTCTCAGAAGAAAATCAATCAGATGATGCGTTCAATGAACAATCAAATGAAATAATGACACTAAGCCTTCTTTCGTGAATGAAAGAAGGCTTTCTCTATGGGAACTTCTTTAGATGTTCACAAGATAAACATCGTGTTAGGCCTGAAGCTTTGATACAATAGGGGGCGACTATGAATGAAGGTGTGATGATTGAATGGATGTGAATCTTTTCCTTGCTTTCGGAGCAGGGTTTTTATCATTTATATCCCCTTGTGTTTTTCCTCTGTATCCTGCATTTCTCTCCTATATTACTGGGATGAGTGTGCATGAATTAAAAGAAGACAATGGGATGTTGAAAAGAGCAAGTTTGATCCATACGGTTTTATTCTTATTAGGATTTACGACGATCTTTTTGATCTTAGGATTTTCAGGGTCGTTTTTTGCACAGTTTTTCATACAATATGAATCCGTGATCCGGCGTTTAGGATCCATTCTGATTATTTTCTTCGGATTTGTTATTATTGGCGTATTCAACTTTGATTTTTTGATGAAAGACCGGAAGATAACTTTCAAGAATAGACCCTCTGGTTACATAGGCACGTTTCTTATCGGACTTACATTTTCACTCGGTTGGACGCCTTGTACAGGTCCTATACTAGCGTCCGTCCTTTCGTTAGCGGCTGATTCTCCGGAACTTTTCTTAGTCATGATGCTGTCTTATTCCCTTGGTTTTTCCATTCCTTTCTTAGCCTTGTCGTTCTTTATTGGCAAATTGAGTTGGATTAAAAACCATAGTACGGGAATTGTTAAGATAGGCGGGTATATTATGATCCTCGTCGGAATTGCTCTTTATTTTGACTGGATGACCATGCTTACTTCCTATCTTGCAGGACTCTTTGATTTTCAGGGGTTCTAAGCCGTGGATTTTAGAGAGGATTTATATTAAGATGATACTAGAGAAAAATTAAAGGAGCTTTTTTATGACCCAGACCAACGATATTATATTAAGAACAACAACCACACTTATAGCCTTTATCTTACTAGGGTTTTCCGTTTATTTATTTTTTGCTGGCCATAATGCTCCAGGTGGAGGATTTATCGGTGGTTTAATGACTGCTGCAGCAATTATCCTCATGTATATGGCCTATGGAAGTAAGGCGATGGAAAAGATTCTGCCTATTAATTTCCGTTTTCTAATTCCTGTTGGATTGATGGTAGCGGCAGCAACCGGGATTGGTGGAATGGTTTTTGACGCGCCTTTCCTCACCCAAACGTTCGCTTATTTTCAACTGCCGATTTTAGGCAAGACCGAACTTGCTACAGCTCTTTTGTTCGACCTAGGTGTTTATCTAGCTGTTGTAGGGGTAACAATGACGATCATTTTGACCATTGCCTACGATAGGGAATAAAAGCGGCAGGCTGACATGACTAAAGTTTTAATTGCAGGGGAAGCGGTGGAAAAATATGCTTCACTTCAACCAGATTTGGTTACAAAAGGTATTACGAGCTAGTAAACGTGGAGCAAAAAACTTCGTTGTAAAACCCTTTGATGAAGCTCATGTCCTGAATGCCATCGATCTTGTGTTGAACTGATATTAAGGACAGTGTAGAAAGAGTGAATCGTTATGTTTTGGTTAATTGCAAGTACCATTGTGGCTGCTGGTATGGCTACAGCGATGATTTTCGTCCGATTGCGGGCGGCAAAAAAACCGGCAAGTGTAAAAAAAATCATTCTGCCCCCTTTCATGATGAGCACAGGAGCCCTCATGTTTGTATTTCCGGTGTTCAGAGTCGAATGGAATCAAGTATTTGAGGCTATGCTCATTGGTGTTATTTTTTCTATTTTCCTCATTCGTACTTCCAAATTTGAGGTGAGGGATGGAGATATTTACTTAAAGCCATCAAGGGCCTTTGTTTTCATCCTTTTTAGTCTCCTGATATTGAGAGTCGTTTTTAAGCTCATTATAGGGCAGCATGTTTCCTTTGGAGAGACGAGTGGAATGTTCTTTCTGCTTGCCTTCGGGATGATTATGACCTGGCGTATCGTCATGTTGAAACAATACTTACACTTAGAGAAAAAGTTGGAACTAAAAAAGGACCTGGCGTAAGCCGGGTCCTTTTTAACGTTCGATCAATGGGTCGTAAGGGCTCATGTCTATTTTTTTCTCCTCTAACTTTTTAACGAGAAATTTATGGTCCCGCTTCGGGGTCGCACGTATGTAGCCCTCGATTAAAATCTCCTGCGTGATTTTCTTTTTCTTTTTCTGCAGGGCAATTTCCCCGATGCGTCCAGCAATCTTCTGTCTTGCTACATCCCGGAAAAGCTCAGGAACAGGAGAGATCAACTCTTCTAATAAGTCTTTTTGCTCCGCGGACCACATGTGTTTTGTCTTGTCCACGTAATATTCTTCCCAATCAATGATTGATTTTCCGTCCTCTTTTGGAAGACGCTTCAGGAATTTGCGGAACATAAAAAAACCGCCAATGCTCATCAGACCAATCATGATGACAATCCACCCAACGATAAATAGGGCAAATCCACCTGACATACTATCACCTGTTTCATTGTCTTAGACTTCTCTAATTTCATTATAAAAGGTTGATCCTTTAAATACAAGCATGCGTTTTTGTAGATAATTGTATAAAATTTATCGAATTCAGAAAAATTTGTGGTCATTCATTTTACTTATAAATCGTTTTCATTTACAATAAGGATTGCAGATTTGTGAACTTGTTTTATACAAAGGGAACAAATGTAAGAATTTGGGGAATGGTGAAACCTTAAAAAAGGTTCACTATTGAATATTGATGAGGGGGTAAAAGGAATATGGCTAGCAATGCTTTTAATGCTCGCAAACAATTTGAACTCAATGGCCAAACGTACAACTATTACGATTTGAAAGCCTTAGAAGATGCGGGACATGGTAAGATTTCCCGTCTACCTTTCTCCATCCGTATCCTACTAGAATCTCTATTACGTCAACATGACGGACGCGTCATCAGCGATGATCACGTCGAGAGTCTAGCAAACTGGGGAACGGAGAAATCCAAAGGGGAAGATGTTCCATTTAAGCCTTCCCGTGTTATTTTACAAGACTTCACCGGTGTACCTGCCGTGGTCGATCTGGCATCTCTTAGAAAAGCGATGGTGGATATGGGGGGAAGCCCTGACAAAATCAACCCGGAAGTTCCTGTTGATCTTGTTATTGACCACTCTGTTCAAGTGGACAAGTATGGAACACCAGATGCACTGAATGTGAACATGGAGCTTGAATTTGAACGAAACGAAGAACGTTATGAGTTCCTACACTGGGCTCAAAAAGCGTTCGATAACTATCGTGCTGTTCCACCTGCAACAGGTATCGTTCACCAAGTAAACCTTGAATACATCGCAAACGTCGTTCACGCGAAAGAAAACGAGAACGGCTCTTATGATACTTATCCTGATACACTTGTCGGAACGGACTCACATACAACGATGATCAATGGTCTTGGTGTCCTGGGCTGGGGTGTTGGTGGTATAGAAGCAGAAGCCGGCATGCTCGGTCAACCTTCCTACTTCCCAGCTCCAGAAGTTATTGGAGTGAAGCTGAATGGAAGCTTCCCACAAGGAACAACAGCAACAGACTTAGCCCTGAAAGTCACTCAAAAACTTCGAGAACAAAATGTAGTCGGTAAGTTTGTTGAGTTCTTCGGACCAGGATTGCAGGAAATGCCATTGGCTGATCGTGCGACGATCTCCAACATGGCTCCTGAATATGGTGCAACATGTGGTTTCTTCCCGGTTGATGGGGAGTCTCTTGAGTACCTTCGCCTTACAGGACGCACTGAAGAGCAAATCAAGCTTGTAGAAGAATACTGCAAGAAGAACAGCCTTTGGTATGATCCGTCCTTTGAGGACCCGGAATTCACGTCACTGGTTGAAATCGATCTCGGTGAGTTGGAGCCGAACTTGTCTGGACCAAAACGTCCTCAGGATTTGATTCCTCTTTCTCAAATGAAAGAATCATTTGAAAAGGCGATTACAGGTCCAGCAGGAAACCATGGTTTTGGCTTGGATAAATCTGAGTTCGACAAAGAAGTTGAAGTGAAGTTCAATAATGGAGACAAGTCCGTCATGAAGACAGGGGCTCTTGCAATTGCTGCCATTACTTCTTGTACGAACACATCCAACCCTCACGTTATGCTAGGGGCGGGCCTTGTCGCTAAAAAAGCGATTGAAAAAGGGCTGCAGGTTCCTGATTACGTGAAAACATCATTGGCACCAGGATCCAAGGTTGTTACTCGCTACCTTGAAGATTCAGGCCTGATGACCTATTTGAATGACCTAGGATTCAACCTTGTTGGATATGGATGTACAACATGTATTGGTAACTCCGGACCGTTACTGCCGGAAATCGAGAAAGCGATTGCTGACAGTGACTTGACAGCTTCTTCTGTCTTGTCTGGTAACCGTAACTTCGAAGGACGTATCCACCCTCTAGTAAAAGCCAACTACCTGGCTTCACCGCCACTTGTGGTTGCTTATGCACTTGCAGGTACTGTGGATATTGACCTTAAAAATGAGCCGATCGGAAAAGACACTGAAGGAAACAACGTTTATTTCAATGATATTTGGCCTTCTCAAGAAGAGATCAAATCAGAAATTTCCCGTGTTGTTACACCTGAAATTTTCCGTAAAGAGTATGAAAATGTATTCAACTCGAATGAGAAATGGAACGAAATCGAAACAACGGATGAACCATTGTATGATTGGAACGACAAATCCACATACATTCAGAATCCTCCGTTTTTCGAAGGGCTTTCCAGTGACCCTGAAGCGGTTAAGCCACTAGAAGGTATGCGTGTCATCGGTAAATTCGGTGATTCCGTAACAACAGACCACATTTCACCAGCAGGTGCGATTCCAAAAGATATGCCTGCAGGGGAGTACTTGCAAGACAATGGTGTAAGTCCTCGAAACTTCAACTCCTACGGCTCCCGTCGTGGTAACCATGAAGTTATGATGCGTGGTACGTTTGCAAATATCCGTATCCGTAACCAGTTAGCTCCAGGTACTGAAGGTGGTTTCACTACGTACTGGCCGACTGAAGAAGTGATGCCGATCTATACAGCGGCTATGAAGTACCAGGAAGACCAGACGCCATTGATGGTCATTGCCGGTAATGATTACGGTATGGGAAGCTCCCGTGACTGGGCTGCCAAGGGGACAGATCTTCTTGGAATTAAGACGGTCATCGCCGAAAGCTTTGAGCGTATCCACCGTTCAAACCTTGTCATGATGGGTGTTCTTCCATTGCAGTTTAAGCCGGAAGACAGCATTGAATCTCTTGGTTTGACAGGTCGTGAGACATTCGACGTTGAAGTCGGTGAAGATGTTAAACCACGTGACCTTGTCAAAGTGACTGCTACAGATGAAGAAGGCAATAAGAAAGAATTTGAAGTGATCGCCCGCTTTGACAGTGAAGTGGAAGTCGATTACTACCGCCACGGTGGTATTCTACAAATGGTTCTACGTAACAAATTGAACTAAATTTCCTTCTGAGGATCGCCCTTTTAAAAGGGCGATCTTTTTATTCTTCTCAAAACCAGGCGTTTGATAACCGCAAATGTGCTCCGATTACTGATGAAGGAAGAAAGTACAAATTCATATGGAAACCATAGGTCTTCCTTTAAACTTAGTAGCAACTCCGAAATATATTAAAAAAACAAAACATCTACAACATTTTTCTTACATTTCCCATTAAAGCTTTACAAGCATAAATGGTTTTCTTTATTCTTATACATAAAAAGAAACGTTTTGGATCATGGACGGAGGCTATCATCATGAAACAATGGTTGGCAACAGCTTTCCTAGTTATCCTTTTAGGTCTCATTATTTTTACAACCTTTTCTGAAAAAGATGAGGTGGAACAACAAAATTCTTCGGCAAGTCAGGAAACAGGGATGGTTGCACCTAATGCACCCGATGGATTACAAGTAGGGGAGCAGGCTCCGGATTTCACCTTAGAGACGTTGAACGGAGAGACGGTTAAGCTTTCTGATTTTCGAGGAAAAAAAGTTTTTCTTAATTATTGGGCCACTTGGTGTCCACCTTGCCGCGAAGAAATGCCTGAAATGCAGAAGTTCCATGAAAGATATGGGGATGAAGTGGTCATGTTGTCTGTTAACGGTACCGGAACAGAGAAAAAAAGGGAAGATGTTGACCGTTTTGTCAAAGACGGAGGGTATACATTTCCTATACTACTGGACAAGGAGCTCGAGATTAATAAGACATACCAGATTCTATCCATCCCTACCACTTATTTCATCGGTACAGATGGCGTCATTCAAGAACCAAGAATTGTTGGCCCGATGACCTATGAAATGATGGAAAAGAAGAAAGATGCACTGGAATAGGAATATTTTTATCAAATCATGGAAATCCTACCTATAAAAGGAGAGATATCCATGAGAAAACACAAAAGCATATCTTTTGAAGAACGTGTGAAAGAAAATATCCGCTCCATCAAAGCTGATCAAAAGCTGTTGGATCAAATCGATGAACGGATTGAGAAGCGTCACAATGAGCGTATGAAGCAGATCCCATCTTAAGTGGGGTTTGTTTTTTACATAGAGTAAATCATAAGGGAAGGAGCATGCTCCTTCCTTTTTCTTTTCATAATTCGTCTCCTTCCTGGGAAAAGTAAGGGATGACTCATCAAGGGTCCATTGAAATTTACAGGAGGGGAACGAACATGTCCCATAAACAACAGCATATGGCGAATCAAAAACCAAATCCTGACAATCGCGCAGATAACGTCGATCGTCTCCAAGAAAAAGTGACGAACACGATTGAAAACATCGAAGAATCCCATGATGCAATGCGGTTTGCATCAGAAGAAGAAAAGAGAAATATCGAAAAGAAAAACAAACGAAGAAATCAATCGTTAGAAGCTATGCGTGACGAAATTAAGGACGAAGCTCGTCATCAACAATATTAACGTTCTGATCAACCGCTTCTCTCAAGAGGAGCGGTTTTTTGTCTATAGATTGTATTCTTAAGGCATCTTCATCTACATGAAATCTCGACTATGATAAAATGGATATCGGCGATAGAAAAGGAAGTGATGAAGATGTTAGAACAACTGAAACAGTGGGACAGTTTAGAACAACAGCCTCCTATTTCCGAAGTGGAGGCTTTACGATATATGGACCAAACGGGGTGGGAGCAGGAGAAAGAAGCAAAAGCTTTGCTTTATGTCACGCTTGCCTACCACCGGATTAAGAGACACCCGGGAGATGATCCTCTTGCGGAGCAATTCATCGATGAGGCACGGGTTCTCAATCCCTCGCATCCTTTAGTGGCGGAATTGTATGAGTCTCAACAGTTGATGCAGGCCTATACATTATTGAAAAAAACGCCACTTGATCAGTGGATTCTTCATGAAACCGATCATGATTCTGCAAAAGCAAAAAAAGCGAAAGCTATATACTCTGATGTTTGTGATTTGAAGGAGCAGTGGGACGAAGATCTAGCCCAAAAAACAATCATCGATGCTTCCAGCCGGTTGACCTTGTATCGAGATGTTTATGAAGAATTGTCTGATTTGGAAGAGATGTTGGAAGAAGCCATCAATTCTATTGAAAATAGACGGATCCGTGTTCCTGTGAAAGAAATCAACGAGCGTACTAGGCGTCTTTCCGATAATCAGGATGAGATTTACAAACGATTGCCAAACTTTCTGACAAATCAATCGTTTCAAAATCCATTGGAAGCGTTCGATCAAATGGTAGGACTGCATGATGTGAAAACGTATATTCGGCGTTATTATCACTTCTTAAGATACCAGCAGCAAAGAAAGAACTATGGTTTTTCCATGGTCGATGAGCCTGGATTACATATGATTATTACTGGAAACCCCGGGACCGGAAAAACGACGATTGCCCGGCTGCTCGCTAACATTTATCATGAGCTTGGAATTTTAGATACGAAAGAAGTCGTGGAAGTGAATCGATCCCACCTTGTCGGGTCTTATGTCGGGCAAAGTGAAGAGAATACGATGAACTACGTCAAACAGGCCATCGGTGGTGTTTTGTTCATTGACGAAGCCTACAGCCTGAAAAGGGAAGGTCAAACAGGAAATGATTATGGACAAGCGGTCATTGACACCCTTGTTTCTGCGATGACGAGCAAAGAATACGGAGGCAAGTTCGCTGTCATTCTTGCTGGTTATCCTGAAGAAATGCGCCAGTTTTTATGGTCAAATCCAGGCCTCCGGAGTCGTTTCCCTGAACAAAATCATATCGAACTTCCTGATTATCACATGGATGAACTGTTGACGATTGCTGAGCAGACGGCAACTGACAATGATTTCTTTTTCACAACACATGCATTAAACGAATTCACCTCACTCATTGATCGAGAGCGTGTGGATGACTCCTTCGGTAATGCACGCACGGTCAAAAACTTAGTATTAAAAACTGTATTCCAAAAAGGAGCGAAGGAAGCAGAACAGGATAAACATCATTGGCTGGATCATATGAGGATATCTGCGGAGGACCTTGCATGGGACAGGGAAACGAATGAAGACGAACGTTCTCCTATGCAACGATTGGATGAACTGATTGGATTGTCTAATGTCAAAGAAGAAGTGAAAAAACTGTCATCCTTCGTTCAAGCCCAACAAAAGAGAAAAGAAAAAGGGTATCCTGTCGTCCCTATCCAATTGCATTCTGTATTCTCAGGAAATCCAGGGACCGGAAAAACAACGGTCGCAGAAATCTATGCAGATGTCCTGAAAGAATGCGGGTTGTTAAAGAGGGGCCATACCGTGGTCGTCTCCAGAAGCGATCTTGTCGCCGGCTATGTAGGACAGACAGCCATCAAAACAAAACGGAAGATCCGGGAAGCTCTCGGCGGTGTCTTGTTCATTGATGAAGCCTATTCGCTATACAACGGAGGCAGGGATGATTTTGGCAAAGAAGCTATTGAAACCCTCGTCGACGAAATGACGAAACACAATGAAAACCTCGTCGTTGTCCTTGCTGGTTATCAACGCGAAATGGAGCAGTTGGTGGAAAGCAATCCGGGTCTTTCTTCAAGGTTCAAAAAATATTTCCACTTCCCGGATTATACAGAGGAAGAGCTGATTGCTATGACCCACTATCAGGCACAACAATACGGGTACCATTTCAATGAGTGGGCCGAGTCATTCCTCTTAGAAAAATACACGGATCACAAAGTCAGGGGGAACGGACGCTTCATCAATAATCTTGTGAACGAAGCGATTCAATTTCAAGCAATTCGAATCATGGAGAATGAAGCGGAAGATATGAATGAACTTGAACTCGTCGATTTAGAAAAAGCATGGCATATGGTGCGAAGGGAGTCTTCCTAATGAAAGTGGTCGAAACACCGATTCAAGTAAGGTATCAGGAAACAGATATGATGGGTGTCGTTTACCATGCCAACTATTTAGTCTGGTTTGAGATTGGACGAACATCCTTCATTGAAGACCTTGGATTTATGTATTCTGAAATCGAAAAACAGGGCGTCGTTTCTCCTGTCATTGATGCTCAAATGAGTTTTAAAAAACCTGTGAAATACGGAGACCCTGTCCATGTACGGACATGGGTGGAAAATTATGATGGTCTTCGTGTTTCCTACGGCTACGAAGTGGCGTTTAAAAACGGGGATATAGCGGTCACGGGTGTAACGAAACACGTCATCGTCAAAAAAGATAACTTCAAACCAGTATCGATCAGGCGGAGTTTTCCTGAATGGCACGAAGCTTATTTGGCTGCCATGGAGACGCAATCCTAATGGCTTTCGGTGTAAAAAAAACAGAACTCATGGATTGGAAAGCGAAAGTAAAGCGAGGAGAGATTGCTTTTTTGACTCATTTTTGGCTGGATGATCGTTTCCCTGGTTGCGATACAGTCACAAAAGTCGGTTGCTGTGATCTTAACAAATTGAAGGCATGGGGAAAACAATACGGTTTAGAACCGGAATGGATTCATAAAGATCCTCGGTTTCCTCATTTTGATTTATTTGGAGAACGGCAGTTGCACATATTGGAAGAAGAAGGATACTGGGAGCACATACATCGCTTCCAATTGCACAAAAATAAGACGCCATAGTGGCGTCTTATTTTTTATATTCAAAGGATGGCTCATTCCATTTTTCGTCTAAGGTAACTTCCAATGAATGATCATCGAAGTACCACTCATCATCCGCTTCAATGTAGAAATGGATTGGACCTGTCGTTGTTTCTGCAATCGGTTCTTCTGGGTCCTCAAGTTTGATGGCGAGGGAAAAACCAGGCTGAAGGCCACCGACGCCGCCATAACGGACGTAAAATCTTAGATCGACGTTTCCATCGATATCCAGTTCCTCTTCATACCATTTGGCTGCTTCTTCTGTTACTGTTAAGTTCATTAGATCAACTCCTGTAATGGGGTTCCGTGTTTGTCTCTTTCCTCTGTCGTCGTTTCATAAACCTATTTTTTACGAGAAGACGGATCAGAGTTATGATTCGGTTGCTTCATGGGTACAGGGTCGAATCCTCCCGGATGGAAAGGGTGGCACTTGAGAATTCTTTTGACAGTCAAATAGCTGCCTTTGAAAAAACCGAAACGTCGAAAAGCCTCCAGGCCGTATTCTGAACACGTCGGCTGAAACCTGCATGATGGTGGAAAAAAAGGACTGATGCCCTTGCGGTAAAATTGAATCAAGGCAATCATGATTTGCTTCATCGGGTCACTTACTCAGCTTCCTGTTTCTTATCATAACTGAGGGTCGCCACCGCATCATGCAGGTGAATGGACTCCTCGTTGCGGCACTTGACTGTGAACGCTTCTACAAATGAATACTCATAAAGATCGGCAGCGACAAGTCGTACGATATCCTCGACAAATCGAGGGTTTTCATAGGCTTGTTCTGTTACCATCTTTTCATCGGGACGCTTCAATACTGGGTGGATGCGGGCACTTGCATTGCTTTCTGCTGCTTCTAAAAGCGCCGCTTTCCAATCGATTTCCTGCTCTTTGAAGTCATCTGTCAATTTCACACTCATGGTCACGTTTCCGCGTTGGTTGTGCGCACTATATTCACTGATTTCCTTGGAACAAGGGCAGAGCGTTGTAATTTTTCCAGTAAGAGTAACGGTGACATCATGTCCCGTTTCCTTGTCATATTCCACGCGGATCGTGGCATCCGCATGGTTCATCCCTGCAAGACCCGAGTATGGGCCTTTTCGTTCAAAGAACCATGGAAATGTCACTTCCACTTCCGCATCCGTTTGCTTTAGACGGCCGGCTAGCTCTTCGGTGAATTGTTTCAGTGTTGCAATGTCAACGGCAAATCCTTCATTGTGGTATTTATCAAGCTGCTCCGTGAAGCGGCTCATGTTTGTGCCTTTACTTCCTTGAGCAATCGAGGATCCGAATGAAAAGGTTCCAATCGTTGTTTGAATTTCAGGCGTCATTGTGCTTGGAATACGAATGGGGTGTTTGACACTGGAAATCCCAACCATATCGATATCAAATAAAAAGTCTTTTTTCGAGTTTTGAAGGTCAGCCATCTGGTCTTTTTCCATAGGCTTTGTCCGAGGACCCGGCTCCACTGAGCCGAATAATTTATGGCGTTCTTTTTTTGATGGCAATTGTTTGTTCTGGTTCAATTCAGTCTTATTCATAACAAAGACTCCTTTCAGGCCTTCTTTCTATGTCAAAGTATACAATATGTATTTCTGAATATACAATGGATTGCTTGATGAGTGTGCATTTATAGAATACACCATAAAAGAAAGCCTATCCTTTTATGGGATAGACTATCTCCGCAATCGTTACCCTTTTTAAACTTGAATCGTTTTTACATCCATGTGATTTTTGGCTCTGTTTTATTGATGATCCTCTTGATGTTTGCGCGGTGGCGGTAGATTACAAAGATGGTAAACAAGGATATGATGATGGTCAAGCCGTAATCCTTCACGACCAAAGTCGCGACAATCCCAACGATCCCGCTTATCATCGAAGATAAGGAGACGTATTTACTTAAATAGAGGACAATGAAAAAGGATAATAAGAGCACGGCAAATATGATTGGGTTGACACCAAGGATCACGCCTCCGGATGTAGCAACTGCTTTTCCACCTTTAAAGCCCGCAAATACAGGATACATGTGACCAACTACCGCAAAAATCCCAATCACAAGAGGAATGACCTCAGCTCCCATAAAGTAAGGGAGAGCGGCGGCTGCAGTCCCTTTCAAAATATCAGCGATCGTAACAATTAAACCTGCTTTGATCCCTAAAACCCGGAATGTGTTGGTGCCTCCAAGGTTTCCGCTTCCGTGTTCGCGTATATCCGTACCGTAACCGATTTTACCTACAATTAACCCTGAAGGGATGGACCCAAGGAGATAGGCGATGAGGATATAGAGTACATATTCCAATAAGTTCAACTCCTTCTGCGCTTTCTACTATTTTATCATGGGCTAGATAGATAAAGAACTCTTATTTCATAAGACAGCTTCTCTATTATATCAATTTAGTACCAGGTATCAAGTTGTTTTACGGGAGAGGGGAAGAGAACCAGCCGGATGACGTTTTAGAGATTCGGGCATGATTAGAATGCAGGAGAATTGCAAAATGTTTCAACTTATGGAAATGTGGTTATAGAAATAGGTCTTTTATTTTTTGTTTAGGGGGAAAACGATGATCACGTTCACTGATGTAACGAAGACTTACCCGGATGGAACGACAGCGTTGAGAAACATCAACTTGGAAGTGCAAGAAGGAGAATTGCTTGCGCTTATCGGTCCAAGCGGCTGCGGGAAAACAACAACGATGAAAATGATTAACCGTCTGATTCATCCGACGGAAGGAACCATAACCATACATAACAAAGATATTAGAGAATACAACATTCACGAACTACGGTGGAATATCGGCTATGTGCTGCAGGAAATTGCTCTCTTTCCACATATGACAGTAGAAGAAAACATTTCGGTCGTTCCGGAAATGAAAAAGTGGAAGAAAAAAGACCTCTCAAAACGTATTGATGAATTGATGAATATGGTGGGACTGGATCCAGAAAAACACCGGAAAAGAAAGCCGAGTGAACTTTCCGGCGGCCAACAGCAAAGAGTAGGGGTTATCCGGGCTTTAGCTGCAGACCCGGATATTATTTTGATGGATGAACCATTCAGTGCACTCGATCCCATCAGCAGAGATCAGTTGCAAACCGACATCCGTCAATTGCAGAAGGAAATTAAGAAGACGATCGTCTTTGTCACTCATGATATGGACGAAGCTCTCGCGCTTGGCGATCGTGTCTGTCTCATGAAAGCAGGAGAAATCGTCCAGTTGGATACTCCACAAAACCTCATACTGAATCCATCCAATGAGTTTGTTGAAGATTTCATCGGAGGAAGAAAAACTCCATGGCAGACAGCTGTTGATGTCATTATGAGTCATGCCGAGAAGCGTGTCTTATCCGAAAAAGAATTCAAAGAAGGTCATGTTGTCCTGGATGGGCCTTTTGCCCTTAAAAGTCACGACGGAACGTATCGAGGAATGATCGAGGATGGGAATCAGGTGCAGGCGCCCCCGTTATCCAATGATATGATTCTGAGAGACGCTGTTCGAATCTTTGAAGAAGACCACTCTTCCATACTACCAGTCGTCAAAGGTGATCAACTGATCGGAACCTTATCCTATAGGGATATTGTCCTCTACCTTAAAGAGCAGTCACGTAAAAAGGAAGAGGAGGTAGAGAATAAATGAGCGAGTTTCTAGAAGTTTTTAACCAACGACAGGGCATTCTATTAGAGAAAATATGGGAACACCTACAAATATCCATTATTGCATTAGTGATTGCTACTTTAATTTCCGTACCCCTCGGCTTATGGCTGACGAGAAAGCAGAGAGTTGCGGAACCGATTATCGGCATGACGGCCGTTTTGCAGACGATTCCAAGCCTTGCTGTGCTGGCTTTCCTCATTCCATTTTTCGGTATTGGACAAACACCAGCCATCATTGCCCTTGCTGCTTACGGGCTCCTTCCTATCCTTAGAAACACGTACACAGGAATCAGGGAAGTTGACCCAGCTTTAAAGGAAGCGGCGACGGGGATGGGCATGAAATCATTCAGACGTCTTTCTAAGATTGAACTACCGATCGCCATGCCTGTCATTATGGCTGGAATACGCACATCCATGGTATTGATCGTAGGGACAACTACCATTGCTGCCCTTATTGGTGCAGGAGGCCTCGGGGATTTAATCCTACTTGGTTTGGATAGAGGGGGAGATGCCAATCTTATCTTGCTGGGAGCTATTCCGGCTGCGTTACTAGCTATTATTTTGGATCTTATTCTTCGTCTATTTGAACGAACTTCAGCCAAATCCGGCTTCCGTTCACTCGTCAGTTTATTAGTGATTGCAGCATTGATTGCTGTTGGTCCATTAGCGTTCGGTGGAAAAGTGAAGAATGACTTAACATTGGGAGCTAAGCTTGGATCAGAGCCCGCCATTCTCATTAACATGTATAAGCTTTTAATAGAAGAAGAAACAGACTTGAGTGTAGGTCTTGAACCGAACTTAGGAAAAACAGATTTGGTTTTCAGTGCCTTGCAGGAAGGAAGTATCGATATTTATCCTGAATTTACAGGAACAGCCATCGTATCTCTCCTAGAAGAGGAAGCAAACAGCAATGAACCACAAGAAGTATATGGACAGGCGAAAGAAGGCATGGCAGAAACCTATGATATGGCCTTTTTACAACCAATGGAGTTCAACAATACTTACGCTGTCGCGACTACCCAGGAGCTTGCAGAGCAATACGATCTTGAAACGATCGGGGATCTGAAGCCGGTTGAAGATCAAATTACCGCTGGTTTTACACTGGAATTTAATGATCGTAAAGACGGGTATCAGGGTATGAAAGAAGTATATAACTTGAACCTAGGGGAAGTCCGTACGATGGACCCTGGCTTGAGGCAGGGAGCTATCGAAGGTGGTGAAGTTGACATCATCGACGCTTACGCTACTGCTAGTTATATGGTTGACCTCAACTTAAAAGTATTAGAGGATCCGGAAAATCTATTTCCGCCATACCAGGGCGCTCCATTGATGAGACAGGAAACCTTGGACCAATATCCAGAACTTGAGGATGTCCTGAATCAATTGGGAGGAAAGATTACTGGCGATAAAATGAGGGAAATGAATTACCAGGTTGATTTTGAAGACCGTGCTCCTGAAGAAGTGGCAAGAGAGTATCTGGTCGATGAAGGATTAATTGACGAATAGGAGGTTTAAAGATGAGTTTTGAAAATCCATCTCAGGCAGAGATCCGTGATCTATTGGCACAATCGAAGACGATTGCTGTCGTAGGCCTTTCGGATAAGCCGCACCGCACATCCTATCAAGTGAGTGAAGCGATGCAGAACGCCGGGTATAAAATCATCCCGGTGAACCCTCAAATCACGGAGTCCCTTGGTGAAAAAGCAGTGGCGAGCCTGCGAGATATCAAAGAACCAATCGACATTATCAATGTCTTTCGACGATCCGAACATTTGCCGCAAATTGCAGAGGAATCGAAAAATATTGAGGCTAAAGCCTTCTGGGCTCAGCAAGGGGTGTATTCAGAAGAAGCAGACCGCATCTTGAATGATGATTCAAAGCTTGTCATTATGGACTCTTGCATTAAGGTCGCCCATGCGATTTACCGTTAATAAAACAACGATGAAAATGAAAAAATCCCTGTTCATCCAGGGGTTTTTTCATGTTTTTTGGAAGATTTATGTTTGCGAAACCTTATAAAATCGCTACAATATAACAAGCGGCGTTTTTTATTATAGACATCGATGAGCTCAATAAACCAGAAGAGGTCCCTTCTAAGAAAGACTATTCTTATTTGGAGTGCTATGGTTTAACAGAGGGGTTGTCTAAGAAAGAATAAGAAATGTAAGCGAAATCAGCAGGGATGCTTTTATTCATCCCAGCATTGTGCATGGGTCTTCAGCCTTTTCTGGATCATAAGCCAATCAATGGAGTGGAAGATCCTCCACACCGTTGATTGACTTATGTCGTGAGTGCTGAAGCACCTGGAGTTGCACTCATCGTTTACATAATCGAACGTTTGTTCTATTATTGATGTAGCAGTGTGTTAGAGAAAGGAGCCGATGGTAAATTGTCGAGTCAAAATCAAACGTATTCAGATGATTCTATTCAAGTGCTGGAGGGATTGGAGGCCGTTCGGAAAAGACCGGGGATGTATATTGGATCCACGGATCATAGAGGTCTGCACCATCTCGTTCACGAAATTGTAGATAACGCTATCGATGAGGCGTTATCTGGATTCGGCGAAAAAATGACTGTCACGCTCCATAAAGATGGTAGTGTATCGGTTCAGGACGAAGCCCGTGGGATGCCTACAGGGATGCATAAAACAGGAAAACCGACACCTGAGGTGATTTTGACCGTTCTTCACGCAGGAGGTAAGTTCGGACAAGGAGGTTATAAATCCTCAGGGGGCCTGCATGGTGTTGGTGCTTCTGTGGTGAATGCTTTATCCGAATGGCTGGAAGTTCACATATGCAGGGATGGCGAGAAATTTTATCAAAGATTTGAGAATGGGGGCGTCCCTGTCACTTCTTTAGAAAATAAAGGAGCCACCCGCAAAACAGGAACAACGATCCGCTTCAAACCGGATCCTTCCATTTTTTCAATGACGAAGTTTAATTTTGAAACATTATCCGAACGTTTAAGAGAAGCGGCCTTCTTGCTGAAGGGATTCCGCATTATCCTTGTGGACGAACGAAAAGAAACGGTCAGAGAAGAGTATCAATATGATGACGGACTGGTCTCATTCGTCGAGTATTTAAATGAAGAAAAAGATACACTGCATTCGGTCGTTTCTTTCGAGGGCAGTCATAGTGGAATTGAAGCTGATTTCGCTTTTCAATTCAACGACGGGTTTGCAGAGAACATCTTATCCTTCGTCAATAATGTACGCACGAAAGATGGAGGAACCCATGAATCCGGAGCTAAAACGGCCATCACAAGAGTGTTCAATGATTATGCCAGAAGAGCCCAACTTCTGAAGGATAAAGATAAGAATTTGGAAGGAAACGATATCAGAGAAGGATTTACCGCGGTTATATCTGTGCGAATTCCAGAAGAACTCCTTCAATTTGAAGGTCAAACCAAGAGCAAACTCGGTACATCCGAAGCCCGCTCCGCCGTTGATGGAATCGTCGCTGAACAGTTATCCTATTTCCTCGAAGAGAATCCGGATGTCGCTTCTATGCTCATTAAAAAAGCGATCAAAGCGAAAGAAGCGAGAGAAGCCGCCAGAAAAGCTAGAGAAGATGCTCGTTCAGGGAAGAAGAAGAAACGTAAGGATACCCTTTTAAGCGGGAAGCTTACCCCTGCTCAATCCAAAAATGCCAAAAAGAATGAGTTGTACCTCGTGGAGGGGGACTCAGCGGGCGGATCAGCAAAGCAGGGCCGTGACCGTAAATTCCAGGCCGTTCTTCCATTGCGAGGAAAAGTGATCAATACAGAGAAAGCGAAAATCGCGGATATCTTTAAAAATGAAGAAATCTCAACGATCATTCATACCATCGGTGCTGGAGTTGGTGGGGACTTTACGCTGGAAGACTGTAACTATGATAAAATCGTCATTATGACCGATGCCGATACCGATGGGGCACACATTCAGGTGCTTTTACTAACCTTCTTTTATCGATACATGCGTCCGCTTGTAGAAGCAGGAAAAATCTTCATCGCACTTCCTCCCCTTTATAAAGTTTCAAAAGGAAAAGGGAAGAAAGAAAAAGTCGAATATGCGTGGGATGAAGAAGGCATGCAAAAGATATTGAAGGAATTCAAAAACGGCTATTCGATCCAACGATATAAAGGTTTAGGTGAAATGAACGCTGATCAGCTTTGGGAAACGACGATGAACCCGGAATCACGCACTTTGATTCGGGTTACGATTGACGACATCGCCCGCGCCGAACGCAGGGTGACGACGTTGATGGGAGATAAGGTTGAACCTCGCCGAAAATGGATTGAATCCCATGTCGCTTTTGGTCTTGAAGATGAAGCGAGCATACTGGAAAACGATAAAATACAGACGTAAAAGGGGGACCTTCTGTTGGCAGAGGCAGAGAAGTTTTTAGATTTACCATTAGAAGAGGTTCTCGGAGACCGCTTCGGGAGATATAGTAAATACATTATCCAGGAACGTGCCCTCCCTGATGCCAGGGACGGGTTGAAGCCTGTACAGCGGCGTATCCTTTATGCGATGCACCAGGAAAAGAACACTCACGACAAAGCTTACCGGAAATCCGCGAAAACGGTCGGTACCGTCATCGGTAATTATCACCCCCACGGGGATACATCCGTTTACGATGCGATGGTCCGCTTAAGCCAAACGTGGAAAGTGAGAAAGTCCTTAGTAGAAATGCACGGAAATAACGGAAGTGTCGATGGTGACCCGCCCGCCGCTATGCGTTATACAGAAGCAAGACTTTCCGCTATTTCATCCGAACTGCTCAGGGACATTGAAAAGCAGACGGTGGAGTTCATTCCGAACTTTGACGACACGATTGATGAACCGACCGTGCTTCCGGCCAAGTTTCCGAATCTTCTTGTCAACGGTTCTACGGGGATTTCCGCAGGTTATGCGACAGAAATCCCTTCCCATAATCTCGGGGAAGTGATTGATGCGGTAATCATGAGGATCGATAAACCTGAAGCGACTGTACCTGAACTGATGACGAAATTAAAAGGTCCGGATTTCCCAACAGGCGGGATTCTTCAAGGAATCGATGGGATCCAGAAAGCCTATGAAACAGGAAGAGGAAAAATCGTTTTGCGAGGACGTGCAGAAATTCAAGAGCAGCGTGGAGGACGGGAACAAATCGTCATCGACGAAATTCCTTTTGAAGTGAATAAAGCAAGCATGGTCAAACGAATGGATGAACTGAGAATCGATAAAAAAGTTGAAGGAATCGCTGAAGTCCGTGATGAAACGGATCGTACCGGCCTCCGTGTCGTAATTGACCTAAAGAAGGATGCAAACAGTGAAGGAGTTCTCAATTACCTTTACAAGCATACGGACCTTCAGATCTCTTACAACTTCAATATGGTCGCCATTCATGAGCGGACACCGAGCCTTATGAGTCTTCCGATGATGCTTGACGCCTATATCAAGCACCAGAAGGAAGTGGTCACAAGACAATCCATTTATGACTTGAATAAAGCAAAGTCTCGTGCTCACATTGTGGAAGGTCTGATCAAAGCGATTTCCATTTTGGATGATGTCATCGCAACGATTCGCAGCTCCAAAGACAAAGCGGATGCAAAGCAACAGCTCATCGCAAGTTACGATTTCACAGAAGAACAAGCAGAAGCGATCGTTACCTTGCAGCTGTATCGTTTGACGAATACAGATATTACAGCATTGCAAAAAGAGGCAGATGAACTGAAGAAGCAAATCGAGTATTTAGAAAAACTGCTATCCAGTGAAAACGAAATGATGAAGGTCATTAAAGCGGATCTTCGTTCCATGAAAAAACAATACAATGATGACCGTTTGACGAAGATTGAAGAAAAGGTAGAAGAATTGAAAGTCGACCTTGAAGTGACGGTCGCGAGTGAAGATGTGCTCGTGTCCGTGACGAAAGATGGGTATATCAAGCGGACAAGCCTGCGTTCCTATGCAGCATCAAACGGGGAAGATTTCGCCATGAAAGACGGCGATCACCTGTTAGGTCTATTTGAAATCAATACGACAGATACCATTTTACTCTTTACCAACCTCGGAAAATATTTGTTCTTGCCTGTTCACAAACTGCCGGATATTCGTTGGAAAGACCTTGGTCAGTACATTTCCAACATCGTACAGGTGGAAAAGGACGAATATATTGTAGAGGCCATACCTGTTCGCGACTTCACATCACAAGAATACCTTCTTTTCTTCACGAAGAACGGAATGGTTAAGAAGAGCGATTTACAGCTCTATCAAGCCCAGCGCCATTCCAAAGCACTCGTTGCCATCAATCTGAAAAATGATGATGAAGTGGTGGATGTCCACAAAACGGATGGGCAGTCGGATTTGTTTATTGCTACAAAGAAAGCTTATGGTCTTTGGTATCATGAAGAGGAAGTGAACACCGTCGGTCAAAGAGCGGCAGGGGTAAAAGCGATCAACTTGAAAGAAGACGATGAAGTTGTGTCTGGACAATTGTTCAGAGCGTCCGAAGATCCATCGATCCTTCTAACGACCCACCGTGCCGCGGTGAAGCGGATGCGTTTGAAAGAGTTTGAACGAACAACACGTGCTAAACGAGGGGTGCTCATGTTAAGAGAGTTGAAAAAGAATCCGCACCAGTTGGTGGATGTGCACCTTGTAAACAGAGATGATCAAGTGATGATCATGACGAAAAAACAAGAGACCATCGTCGTTAACACGATGGACTTTAAAGCGAATGATCGTTACAGCAACGGTTCTTATGTCCTGGATACCGAAGAAAAAGGGCAAGCGGAAGAAGCGTGGATCAAGCCGGTCTACCGTGTTCCGTTTGAAACAGAATCTGATACACAATGATGAGAAAAGCCCTCTGAATGCAGAGGGCTTTTTTACTTAGGTGTAAGAGGATCTGTTGGGGGAATAAGCGACTTTCCATTGCCCGGGGTAAATCTTTCTATTCCATCAGTGAAAGTTCACTATGGAGTGAAAGAGGATAAAATCAGTTCATGAACCTTCCCGCCTGATAACTGGGGGATTTTGTAATTGAGAGTAATGCACGAATGATGTCATTCTTTAGACCGTTGTATTTTCAGAAAAATGTGATAAAATGAGTGTATATTCAGCAGATGGGAGTTGATGTATGAGCGATTTGAGAGAAAAGATTATCCAGACGTCTTTAGAGCTGTTCGACCGCCATGGTTTTCACGGCGTCACAGTAAAACAAATTGTCCAGGAAACAAATACATCGAAAGGCGGCTTTTATCATCACTTTCAGTCAAAGGATGAACTTCTATTCGTCATTCACGACACGTTTATTACATATGTATTGAAAGAAGCACAGGCCGCTAACGTTACTCATTCTTCCCCTATACCGAAAGTCCAGGCAATCATTCAATCGTTTGTCCAAGTTTTCGACTTGTACAAACCGCATATTTCGGTGTTTTATCAGGAAAGCCTGTATTTAAAACCGGCATATGAGGAAGAGATCAAGGGAAAGCGTGATGAATTCAAACGCATGGTGTTCAATGTCATCGAAGAAGGTCAAAAAACCGGCCATTTCCGCAGAGAACTGCCGCTTGAGATCACAGGCATGGCTATCTTAGGTATGGTCAACTGGATCTATAAATGGTACCGGAGGGATGGGACTTACACCATCGATCAAATCGCAGAAGTTTTTACTGATCTGGTGCTGCACTTTTTGCTTCCAGGTAAAGAAGACAGTGGATACTTCCGTCATATGTTAAAAGTTCCTTTTTTTTATGAAAGCGAGTAACCGCTTTCATTATATTTATCATTACAACAGACCAACCAGTCGGTCTTTACTTCCCTAAGGAGGAATCATATGAACTTCGATTTAACGAAAGAGCAGGAAATGACAAGGAAGATGGTCCGTGATTTTTCAGAGGATGTGATTGCACCAAGAGCGGTGGATATCGACATCAACAGTGAATTTCCGAAGGATATCTTCGATGAAATGGGCAAACTTGGACTTCTTGGTATCCCATTCCCTGAGGAGTATGGCGGATCAGGTGGAGATACAGTCAGTTATGCTCTGGCTGTTGAAGAAATCGGTCGTGTATGTGGCTCTACGGGCCTCAGTTACGCAGCGGCTGTTTCTCTAGGAGCGAGTCCTATCTATTATTTCGGGACAGAAGAGCAAAAACAAGAATTCTTAACCCCTCTGGCTAAAGGAGAAGGGTTGGCTTCTTTTGGATTGACAGAACCGAATGCCGGTTCAGATGCAGGAGGAACGAAGACGCGTGCCGAATTGAAAGGTGACCACTATGTTATCAATGGAGAAAAGTGCTGGATTACAAATGCTGAATATGCGAGGTCCATCACGGTCACGGCAGTTTCAGGAAAACGTGAAGACGGGAAAAACATTATCTCCGCTTTCATCGTTCCAAAAGATACACCAGGCATGACGATAACGAGTCCATACGACAAAATGGGCGTCCGTGGATCGAACACATCTGAAATTATTTTAGAGGATGTAAAAGTACCGAAAGAAAATATTCTCGGCGATCCGGAAAAAGGGTTCAAGCAATTCCTATATACGCTTGATGGCGGAAGGATTTCCATTGCTGCCCTGGCGGTAGGAATCGCACAAGCTTCATTGGATCGCGCCCTCGCCTATGCCAAAGAACGAAAACAGTTCGGTCAGCCGATTACAAAATTCCAGGCGATTCAGTTTAAGTTGGCCGACATGGCTATGGAAGTAGAGCTTGCACGTAATATGGTCCTGAAAGCAGCCTGGTTGAAAGATCAGGGAAGGAATTTTACGAAAGAATCGGCGTATGCGAAACTCTTTGCTTCAGAGACGGCTTTCCGCTCTGCCAATCAGGCCATCCAAATTCATGGTGGATACGGATACATGAGAGAATACGAAGTCGAGCGTTTTCTACGTGATGCGAAACTTCTCGAAATTGGTGAAGGTACATCAGAAATCCAGCGCTTGGTCATTGCCCGTCAGTTAGGCTGTTAAAATTTTTAAAGGAGGAGATGTTATGTCCCTATTAGAGCAGACGGTTGGTGAATTGTTAGAACAGCAGGCAGAAGCTTATCCCGACCATGAGGCGTTCGTTTATCCTGAATTAGGTCTTAGAAAAACCTATGCTGAATTCAATGATATGACCGATGAAGTAGCTAAGGGATTCATGGCTCTTGGAATTGAAAAAGGAGAGCATGTCGCCATTTGGTCTGATAATAAACCGGAATGGCTTCAATCTCAATTCGCTTCTGGGAAAATGGGTGGCGTCCTTGTCACCGTCAACACGAACTATCGTGCACAGGAACTCGAATATCTATTAAAACAATCCGATGCGTCCACATTGATTCTTGCTGAGGATTTCAAAGGAACTTCATATATTGATATTTTGAAAGAAATCTGTCCGGAGCTTGAAACCTCTGAAAAAGGAGATCTTCAAAGCGATCGCCTGCCATTTTTAAAGAATGTCGTCGTCTTGAGTGACAAGTCCTATCGCGGTTGTTATTCATGGCAGGATATCCTAGATATGGGGATGACCGTGAGTGAGGGGGAACTAAAAGAACGGAAAGAAACCCTTCATCATCGTGATGTGATCAACATGCAGTACACTTCTGGAACGACAGGTTTTCCAAAAGGGGTCATGTTGAGTCACTACAATATCGTGAACAATGGAAACCAGGTAGCGGATTGTATGCGATTAACAGAAGAGGATCGCCTTTGTATTCCCGTTCCATTTTTCCACTGTTTCGGATGTGTGCTAGGAACGATGGCTGCCGTTTCCAAGGGGACGACAATGGTGATCTTGGAACAATTTGATCCGAAAAAAGTGCTGCAGGCTGTGAAAGAGGAAAACTGTACAGCCCTCCATGGAGTGCCTACCATGTTCATTGCCGAATTGAACCATCCGGAATATGAAGATTTGAAGCCGACGACTTTACGAACAGGAATCATGGCGGGATCCACATGTCCGATGGAAGTCATGAAGAGTGTGATTGAGGATATGGGAGCGGAAGAGATCACAATTGCCTATGGACAGACGGAGTCCTCCCCTGTCATTACACAGACGAAAGCCGATGATCCGATCAATTTACGAGTGAGCAGCGTCGGCCGTGCCCATCCGAATGTCGAAGTGAAAATCATCGAACCCGCAACAGGTGAAGAAGTCAAAACGGGGATTCCTGGTGAACTTTGTACACGAGGGTACCTCGTCATGGAAGGGTATTACAAAAATGAGGAAGCGACGATGACTGCGATTGATCCGGATGGCTGGCTTCATACAGGGGATATTGCAGTCATGGATGAAAACGGATACATCGAAATTACCGGTCGAATTAAGGATATGATTATCCGCGGAGGCGAAAACGTCTATCCGAGAGAAATTGAAGAATTTTTGTATCAGCATCCAGATGTTCTCGACGTGCAAGTGGTCGGAGTTCCGGATGAGAAGTACGGGGAAGAGATCATGGCATGGATCATTCCGAAAGATGGCAAGCAATTAAATGAAAGCGATATCAGGTCGTTTAGCGAAGGGAAAATATCGAAACATAAAATTCCTCGATATATAAGCTTCACGGATGAGTACCCAATGACGGCGAGCGGAAAAATTCAGAAGTTCAGACTCCGGGAACATGCGCTTGAAATGATGAACTTAAAATCCTAATAAAGAGGTGATCACTGTTGTTTCAAAAAATTCTAATTGCCAACCGGGGAGAAATTGCTTCCCGAATCATTCGGACGTGTCAAAGGCTGAACATCCAGACGGTCGCTGTCTATTCGGAAGCTGATCAACATGCTCCATACGTACAAATGGCGGATGAAAGTCATCTCATTGGTAAGCCACGCGTGAATGAATCGTACTTGAACGTCGATAAAATTTTACAAGTAGCTAAGGATTCCGGAGCAGAAGCGATTCACCCGGGATACGGTCTTTTGAGTGAAAATGCTGAGTTCGCAAAAAGAACCGAAGAAGCCGGCCTCACGTTTATCGGACCCGATGCGGATGTCATTGCGAAAATGGGAGATAAAATTGCCGCAAGGGCGGAAATGAAAGCGGCTGGCGTTCCGATTATCCCTGGAACGGAAGATGCTGTCGCGAACACAGACGATGCCAAGAAAATTGCTGGTGAATTCGGTTATCCCGTCATGCTGAAAGCGGCTGCTGGAGGCGGTGGCATCGGCATGCAGGCGGTCTATAATGATAAAGAGCTTGAAAAAGCGTTTGAAGGAAACTCCAAACGGGCGCAGGCCTTTTTCGGTGACGGGAAAATGTTCATCGAAAAATTGATCGAGCATCCGCGTCATATCGAAATCCAAGTGCTTGCTGATCGTCACGGAAACGCCGTTCATTTGTTTGAAAGAGAGTGCTCCATTCAACGCAGGCACCAAAAAGTCGTCGAAGAAGCTCCATCACCGGTCCTTTCTGAGGCAACACGAGAGAAAATGGGAGAAAGCGCACTGAAGGCCGTGGCTTCTCTCGGGTATTCCAATGCCGGTACAATTGAATTTCTCGTGGATGATGAAGAGAACTTTTACTTTCTTGAGATGAATACACGTTTACAAGTTGAGCATCCCGTCACAGAACAAATCACAGGGATCGATCTTGTTGAACAACAGCTGCGGGTAGCGGATGGAGAACATTTATCCATCCAACAAAAAGATTTGATCATCGACGGACACGCGATTGAAGTGAGAATCTATGCGGAAGATCCGAATACCTTCTATCCTTCTCCAGGAAAATTGACGAAAATGGTGCTGCCTGAAGGTCCAGGAGTCCGGCATGAATTAGCGGTCGAAGGAGATTCACAAGTGACTCCATTCTATGATCCTATGATTGCGAAACTCGTCGTTCATGGAGAGAACAGAAAAGATGCCATTGAACGTCTTACAAAAGCCCTTCACGAATACGAGATTGAAGGCATCAAATGCAACTTGACGATGCTGAAGCGCGTCGTCACCCATGAGAAGTTCAAGGAAGGCGAAACGAAAACCACATTTGTAGAAAACTATTACCTACCAACATTGACGAATCATTAAGGAGGAACAATCATGACAGAAATCAAAGCATCCATGGCAGGAAGTGTATGGAAAATTGTTGCAAGCGAAGGAGCTCAAGTAAATGATGGGGAGGACATCGCCATCCTGGAATCTATGAAAATGGAGATTCCGATCCCCGCAGAAACATCCGGGACGGTCAAAGAGTTGAAAGTGAGTGAAGGGGATTTCGTCAACGAAGGGGACGTTATCGCAATCATCGAATAAACAGGAGGTTCTTATGTTGGAATGGCCTGAAAAAGTCACAATCAAAGAAGTGGGTCCGCGTGATGGCCTGCAGAATGAATCTGTAGAAGTACCGCTTCAAGATAAGGTTGCCTGGATCAACCTTTTGTCTGACGCGGGGTATTCATACATCGAGTTCAGTTCATTCGTCCATCCGAAGTGGATTCCACAATTGAAAGATGCAAAAGAAGTGGCAGCAATGATCTCACGAAAAAAAGGGATCACATATGCCGCCCTTGTTCCCAACCGGAAGGGGCTTGAAGGAGCGATTGATACGGACGTGGATGAAGTTTCTGTCTTCATGTCTGCTTCCGATACGCACAACAAAAAAAACATCAACAAGTCCATCGAAGAAACCTATCCGATTCTCAAAGAAGTCGTCCAAGAAGCAAAATTAGAAGGAAAGAGTGTAAGAGGTTATGTATCTACGGTTTTTGGCTGCCCATATGAAGGAGCCATTGATACAGACCAGGTCGCGAGGGTCAGTGAACGTCTTTTGGATATGGGCATTGATGAACTATCTTTGGGAGACACGATCGGTGTCGCAAATCCAAGACAAGTCGATCAAGCCCTTCACGAATGGAAGCAATGGCTGCCTTTCGATAAGCTTGCCATGCATTTTCATAATACGAGAGGGATGGCCTTATCCAACGTCCTAGTTTCCATGCAGCATAACATCACCACTTTTGATGCATCCCTTGGAGGGCTCGGAGGCTGTCCATATGCCAAGGGAGCTTCCGGAAATTTAGCAACAGACGACCTTGTGCACATGCTCCATCAAATGGGCATTGAAACAGGGATCGATGAAGAAAAACTGAAGGAAGCGGCTGTTTATATCCAGCGTGTGCTGAATAAGTCATTGCCGAGTCATCAAATGCAAGTGGTAAACAAAGAAAGGGTGTAACGGATGGAGGAACTTGTCACGTTAGAAGAGCTTTCCCCTCACGTGTATGTACTGAAATTGAACCGGCCTGATGCAGCGAACGCATTGTCTTCTGAGTTGCTGAATCAATTGCAGGAAAAAGCACACGAAATCAACCGTCGTCAGGAGATCAGGGTCGTTCTTGTGACTGGGGAAGGAAACAAAGCGTTTTGTGCAGGTGCTGACCTGAAAGAACGAAGGGGAATGAGTGACGAAGAAGTCGTCCAAACCGTAACAAAAATCGGAGATACGGTTCGAATGATCGAAGACATTCATGTACCGACGATTGCTGTTATCAATGGGGTCGCGTTTGGCGGAGGATTAGAACTCGCACTTGCCTGCGACTTACGTATGATGAGCACATCGACGAAAGTGGGTCTGACGGAAACATCGCTTGCCATCATACCAGGGGCTGGTGGAACACAACGTCTATCAAGGCTGATCGGAATCGGTCAGGCCAAAGCGATAATCTATTCAGCGAAGCCGGTGGAAGCGAAGCGCGCTTATTCCCTCGGTCTTGTCGAATATATTCACGAACCGCAGTTCCTTATGGAAGAAGCGAAGGATCTGGCGGCATGCATCGCACGGAATGGACCGGTCGCCATGAAGCAGGCGAAAAAAGCGATCAATCAAGGATATGATACCGATTTGTCTTCAGGCCTTGAGATTGAGCGTGCCTGTTATGAAAAGACGATTCCAACCGATGATCGGGTGGAAGGACTTCAAGCGTTCAAGGAAAAAAGGAAACCGGAATACAAAGGAGAATAAAAGGTGGAAAAAACGATGCCTACAAATGAGACGTTAGAAGAACGAGCGAAGAAAATTGCTTCAGGTGGTGCTGAAAAATACCATACTAAGAACGCGGAAAAAGGGAAAATGTTCGTCCGTGAACGTCTTCAGCTTTTGTTTGATGACAACATCGATATCGAGGATGCTTTTTTTGCCAATTGCCAGGATGATTCCCTACCTGCTGATGGTGTCGTCACAGGTATCGGGCGAATCAACGGGGAAAAAGTATGCGTAATGGCCAACGATTCAACCGTAAAAGCAGGCTCCTGGGGCGCCCGGACGGTTGAGAAGATCATACGGATCCAGGAAACCGCATTAAAACTGAATGTACCGATGCTTTACCTTGTCGACTCTGCGGGTGCAAGGATTACCGATCAGGTTGAAATGTTTCCTAACCGCCGCGGGGCAGGACGTATTTTTCATAATCAAATTAAACTATCCGGCCGTGTGCCACAAGTCTGTTTGCTTTTCGGACCATCCGCAGCAGGCGGGGCTTACATACCTGCCTTCTGCGACATCGTCGTCATGGTCGATGGAAATGCATCCATGTATTTAGGATCTCCGCGTATGGCAGAGAAAGTCATTGGTGAAAAAGTGACACTTGAGGAAATGGGCGGCGCGAACATGCATTGTTCTGTCTCTGGATGCGGAGATGTTTTAGCGAAAGACGAAAGTGATGCGATTGCATTTGCCAGAAAATATTTGAGCTATTTCCCACAATCCTACAGGGAACTTCCGAAAAAGGCGGATTCGAGAGAACCTGCTCCATTCGAAAAAAGTGTGGAAGAATTGATTCCTAAAAACCAAAATGCGCCGTTTGATATGTATCAGTTGATTGATCGTCTTATTGATGATCATTCATTCTGTGAAATTAAGAAAAAGTTTGCGCCTGAGCTCATTACAGGACTTTCGAGAATTGAAGGACGGCCTGTCGGAATTATTGCCAACCAGCCGAGAGCAAAAGGAGGCGTCCTGTTTCCTGATTCCGCAGATAAGGCTGCAAAATTCATCCAGCTCTGTGATGCTTTTAATATTCCGCTGCTTTTCCTTGCCGATATTCCAGGGTTCATGATTGGAACAAAGGTGGAGCGCGCTGGGATCATCCGTCACGGGGCGAAGATGCTTTCTGCGATGAGTGAAGCGACCGTTCCTAAAATTTCTGTTGTAGTGCGCAAAGCCTATGGAGCAGGGCTCTATGCGATGGCAGGGCCGGCGTTTGAGCCGGATGCATGTCTTGCCTTACCTACCGCACAAATTGCTGTCATGGGGCCGGAAGCGGCTGTGAACGCTGTGTATGCCAATAAGATCGCCGCACTGCCTGAAGAAGAGCGACCAGCTTTTATTAAAGAAAAGCATGAAGAATACAAAGAGAATATTGACATCTATCGTTTGGCTTCTGAAATGGTCATCGATGATATCGTTCAGCCGAATAAGCTGCGCGAAGAGCTTTCCACTCGATATGATGCCTATGAAACGAAAGATGTTTTATTTACAGAAAGAAAACACGGCGTATATCCGGTATAACGTAAAGGTTCCTGGACGATCAAAGTCCAGGAACCTTTTTGGTTATATAGGGAATGATTTAATTCTAAGCTGTAGATCAATTGTCCATACCAGCGACACCGCACTCAAGCTTCTGACTGTTATCATATTGGAGAAACATTTTGACCAATGCTCCGGATCTGGTTGACGCTTTCTGGGTTTACGAGTGCACTCAAGTCACCAGAAGGTTTGTTCAAATATGCAGACTTAATGGCGCGTCTCATAACTTTAGCGTTCCTTGTTTTTGGAAGATCATCGACAACGAATATCTTTTTGGGTGCGAGCGCTTTGCCTAGTTTTTGATAGAGGTACATCGTTAATTCTTCAATAAGGTCTTCGGAATGACGATGATCTTGAAGGACGACAAAAGCGACTGGTTCTTCTCCCTTCACTTCATGGGGAATTCCAATAACTCCTGCTTCAATAACAGCCCTATGCTCAACGAGGACGGATTCAACTTCAGCAGGCCCCAAACGCTTACCCGCAACGTTTAAGACATCATCGGATCGTCCGGTGATCGTATAGTAACCATCTTGATCTTTGATCACCCAATCGCCATGAACCCACGTATCTTTGAAGCGGCTCCAATACGTTTGTTCATAACGCTCGTCGTCTTCAAAAAAGCTTTTTGTTATTCCGACCCATGGGGATTTGATAACCAGTTCGCCAACTTCATTGACAAGGGATTGCCCTTTTTCATTGTAGACATCGACATCCATACCCGGAAGAGCAGCGTTGAAGGTTACCGGTTGAATCGGTTTGACGAGTACGTTCCCGAGGATTCCACCTGAAATTTCTGTTCCGCCTGAATAGTTGAAAATCGGAATACGCGAATCTCCCGCATGCTTGAAAAGCCAATGCCACGGCTCCGGATTCCACGGTTCTCCTGTCGATCCAATAAGTTTCAAGGACTGAAGGTCATGTTTCTCGATCCAAGATTCCCCATGCTTCATCATGGAGCGGACAAGTGTGGGAGATATTCCTAAATGGGTCACTTGATATTTTTCCACAAGCTCCCATAAACGGTTGGGTTCTGGATAATCAGGGGTACCTTCAAACATGACGATGGATGCTCCATTCACCAATCCTCCGTACACGAGGAAAGGCCCCATCATCCATCCCATATCCGTGTACCAGAATAAAGTATCTTCTTTCGTGACATCCATGCATAGGCCAGCATCGAAGGCAGCCTTAATGGGGAATCCTGCATGCGTATGGACAGCTCCCTTCGGAGTTCCTGTCGTGCCTGAGGTGTAAATGAGCATAAAAGGGTCATTCGCTTGTTTCACTTTAGCGTTGTAATCGGTCTCTTTTTTTCTCAAATCAGTCCAGCGAACATCACGAGGTTCTTTCCAGTTTACTTTCGCTCCTGTACGTTCAACGACGAAAACATGCTCTAAAGAAGGGCATTGATCTGCAACAAGGTCTGCTTCTTCTTTCATAGGAATCATTTTTCCTCTACGGTAAAAACCATCAGCTGTAATCATCGCTTTCGACTTACTTGCATGGATTCTTGTGGTGACGGCATCTGCTTTGTAACCAGAGAAGGCAGGGGAGAAAATCGCCCCCACTTTGGAAATGGCCAGCATAGCAATGAGCGTTTCAGGGAGCATAGGCAGATACAATGTAACAATATCGCCTTCAGTGATTCCATAATTCTCTAGTCCATAAGCGACAGCATCCACTTCCTTTTGCAAGTCTTTAAAGGAGTAGGCGGCCGTTTGTCCGTTATCTCCTTCCCAGTAAAGAGCGGTGTCATTCTTTTTAGACGGATGTTCCGCCCAGCGGTCAAGGGCTATGTGCGCGACATTCAGCTCTCCTGCTTCAAACCATTGAGGATACATAGGCCCACGGGATTGATTTAATACCCTTTTGTAAGGGGTGTACCATTTAATGTCCAGCTCTTTGACTGCTTCTTCCCAAAACCATTCAATATCCTCAATGGATTTCGAGTGAAAGTTATCATAGCAGCTGTAGCCATGCTTTTTCATCCATTTGAATAATCGCGTCGATTCTTTCTGTTCTGTTGTAGGGGTCCATGCATTGGAGAATGTACTCATAAATGCGCCTCCTTTTTCAGAATGTTCTAATTACTATTATAACGGAATCTCCTTCTTGAATGGATTCAAGGATTTCTTTTCCTTAATAAAAAATTAGTCGAACATTGAAAATTTCCTGAAACTTTAATAGAGTTGTAATCGTTATGTAATATAACCCCTTTTGTTACATAAATAGGGAGAAAGAAAAGAGGAGTGATCATTTGTTTGAAGGTGCGTTACTTTTAGTCATTTTAGGTGTGATTGGAGCTGTTGTTCTCGTTGGAGGAATCATAACCTTTATCGTCTTCCGTATGCGTTATAAGACAGCAAGTTCGAATGAGGCATTGATTGTTACAGGGCCGAAGCTTGGGGATCCGGAACAAGAAAAGAATGTATTTGAGGATGATAATGGACGTTCGGTCAAAATTATTCGTGGTGGAGGGTACCGCCTGCGAATGTTTCAGACGGCGACACCGATTGATTTGACATCCTTTCAGCTGCAAGTCAATTCAGACAAAGCTTATACGAAGGAAGGGATACCGGTCAGAGTTGCAAGTACTGCCGTCATCAGTATTGGCAGTGAGCTTGAAATCATGGCCAATTTTGCTGAGAAGTTCCTTGGGAAAAAACAAAAAGAAAGAGAATCGGAGTTGAAAGATGTCCTCAATGGTCATTTACGTTCAATCATCGCATCGCTTCCGATTGAAAAAATTTATAATGATTTTAAGGAAGTCAACACTCAGGTGAAAAAAATCGCTGAATCCGATTTGAAAGGCATGGGGTTTGAAATCACTTCTTTCGCATTGAATGATGTTGAGGATGTGGATGTCGAAAATGGATACATCGATGCGCTCGGTCGTCCTCATATTGCTGAGGTGCAAAAGAAAGCGAACATGGCAGAATCCGATGCAACGAAAGAGACTCGCATCTACCAGGCGAAAAACGACCAGGAAGCACAAGATGAAGAAAACCGCCGTTTGACTGCCGTTGCTGCATCGACGAAGGAAAAAGACATCAAAGAAGCGGAATTCCAGACAGAAACGAACCGTGCAAAAGCGAATGCAGATCAGGCAGGGGAATTGGAAAGACAGAAACTAGCCCAGCAAATCAAAGAAGAAGAGTTGAAAGTTCAGTACATTGAAAAACAGAGAGCGGTCGAATTAGAAGAAGAAGAGAACAAACGACGTCGCTCCATCGCTGATGCTGAAGCTTATGAAGTGACAAAACGTGCACAGGCAGAAGCTGATAATGAACGAATTAAAGGGGAATCCGAAGCGGAAGTTATCCGTCAACGAGGAATTGCTGAAGCTGAATCAAAAGAACGTATGGCGAAAGCGATGGAACATTACGGCGAAGCGGCCATCATGGAAATGCTCATTAAAGTACTGCCTGAGTATGCTGAAAAAGTATCGGCACCGATCAGTCAAATTAAAGACATGAAGGTTATCGATATGGGAGGAAGCGATTCACGCGGTGGTTCTGCGAAAGTAGCAAACAGTGTGACTTCCACAATGCTTGGCATTCAGGAATCATTAAAAGAAACGACAGGCATGGATTTGAAAGCGATGCTTGAAAGTTACGTATCAAGGGGAGCTGTCCATGAATTTGGAGGAGCTTCTGGTGATGAAATGAAGGAAGCGGCTGCTACAAAAGAAGATCAGGAGGATAAGGAAGAAGGACCTTCCATTCCCAAAGATCCGGAAGGGGAAAAATAATTGCTGAGCCTGCAGAACTTGTTGTTCTGCAGGCTTTTATTGTAAAGTAGGTTTGAAGCGTTCTTCATTTGGGGTAAATAGGTTTCAGGTCTCACGTGCATATCTCTACATAGAATCGACGGTTTAACAAAGAATTAATTGTTTCAAAATTAAATTAATGGTAAAGTCAAAAACGTAGAGACCTTGACTTTTTTCCGTCTTCAAGCGAAGGACGATTGGTAAGACGATAGAACAGTCATTAGAGTCATTCTATAATGGAATACGAGTATGCAAGACGTAACTAGGAGGTAGATTATGAGGATTATTGTAGCAGGGGGAGACGGTTTTTGCGGTTGGCCAACAGCATTATACCTATCCAAACAAGGACATGATGTAACCATCGTAGATAATTTGGTACGCAGAAAGTATGATGATGAACTACGTTCGAATTCAGTTACACCGATTGCATCACTAGAGGACCGGGTAGCTAAATGGAAAGAAGTTTCAGGAAAAGAAATAAAAACTTTCGTTGGTGACTTGAACCATTATGATTTCCTTAGCGAAGTTTTCCGCCAAACGGAACCTGAAGCATTCGTTCACTTCGCTGAACAACGTTCAGCTCCATATTCAATGATCGACCGCGAGCATGCGGTTTATACACAAACGAACAATGTCATGGGGAACTTGAACGTTCTTTATGCAATCAAAGAATTCGCTCCCGAATGTCACCTGATCAAACTGGGTACAATGGGCGAATATGGAACTCCTAACATTGATATCGAAGAAGGATATATTGAAATTGAACATAAGGGACGGAAGGATACCCTTCCATATCCAAAACAACCTGGTTCCTTCTATCACCTATCCAAAGTTCATGACAGCCATAATATTATGTTTGCATGTAAAATTTGGGGCATCCGTGCCACAGATTTGAATCAGGGAATCGTATACGGTTTACATACAGCCGAAACTCGTCTTGATCCGATGCTTGTAAACCGTGTAGACTACGATGGCGTATTCGGGACGGCTCTGAACCGTTTCGTCAACCAGGCAGCAATCGGCCATGACATCACGGTTTATGGTTCAGGGGGGCAGACACGTGCGTTCCTGAATATTGAAGACACAGTAAGATGTGTAGAGATCGCGGCTGAGAACCCAGCTGACAAAGGTGAATTCCGCGTGTTCAACCAATTTACTGAGTGGTTCTCTGTTCAGGATCTTGCTGAACGCGTTCAAAAAATCGCCAAAGAAGAAGGCCTTGATACACAAGTGAAAAAGATCGAGAATCCTCGGATCGAGAATGAAGACCATTATTACAACGCTGTGAATACAAAACTGCGTGACCTTGGCCTAGAACCTCACTTGTTGACAGACGATGTCATTCGTGACATTTTGCGCACTGCCGTCGAAAATAAAAACCGTATCATTGAAGAGAACGTATTGCCGTCAATCACTTGGAAGTAAGGAGTTTTCCGCTTTGAAAATCGCCATCATTACAGAAACATTCCTACCATCAACAGATGGAGTCGTCACACGATTAAAAGAGTCCATCAAATACTTGCGAAACCAAGATCATGAGGTCGTCGTCATTGCTCCAGACTTTGGTGTGACGGAATATGAAGGGGCGATCGTCGAAGGGGTCAAAACGACAAGAATGCCTTTCTACAGGTATCGAGAATTCAGTTTACCACAGCGACGAGTGAAGGACTTGCTGCAAAAACATGATCCTGACCTCGTTCATGTGGTCAATCCAGCTCTTGTAGGGGTTTCCGGCGTCTATTATGCTGATAAACTGAACTATCCGTTAATTGCTTCCTATCATACTCACGTTCCTAAATACTTGGATTATTACCGATTATATCCGTTTAAGCCTCTTGTCTGGTGGTATTTCAGAAAGTTACACAACTATGCAGATGTGAACTTGTGTACTTCAAGAGCCATTAAGGCGGAGCTGGATGAAAAGAACTTCCATAATGTGAGTGTATGGGACCGTGGAGTCGCTGTCGATCATTACCATCCTCGACATAAAAGTGAAGAAATGAGGGAGCGATTGTCCGCAGGCAGGAAAGAAAACAAATTGCTTGTTTTTGTCGGTAGACTGGCTCCTGAAAAAGAAATTCATAAAATCAAACCATTATTGGAAAAGAGGGACGACATCTCTCTTGCCATCGTTGGAGATGGTCCGGTGAAAGATGAATTAGAGGAAACTTTCAAGGATACCAATACGGTGTTTACTGGGCTTATGCACGGAGAAGAGCTTGCTCAAGCTTTCGCTTCTTCTGATGCTCTGATTTTTCCATCGGTTACAGAAACGCTGGGCCTCGTCATATTGGAATCTATGGCTTCTGGTCTGCCTGTCATTGCGGCAAAGAGCGGTCCGACTATGGAGCAAGTGGAAGATGGCAAAACTGGTCTATTGTTTGAAAATGAGAACACCGACAGTATGATTCAAGCGATACAAAGGTTGGAAGATGAGGAGTTATATCAGAGACTTTGCAAAAATGCACGGCAAGAAGCTGAAAAGTATAGCTGGCAAAAACCTTCGGAGCAGATCCTTGAGTATTATTACAAGACGTTAAAGGTGTATGAAGAGCAGGCAGCAACAACGTCAAAAAAATCAAAGGTTAAAGTCACAGAGTAAGCGCTCTGTGACTTTTCTTTTGCTTTGTTCAAATTAAAAACTTAGTAGTAACTCCAAACATATAAAACCACATTCAATAACAGAACATATGTTCCAATCCCCGTGAAATTAGCACCTTTTAAATATTATCTATTTATACTTAGTAGCAACTCCGAAAATATTCAGAAAAAAACAATCAATAATCTGATCCCCATGTATCAATGTAAATGGCTAACAAAAGATGGATAGCAATTAACGCGACATTTTCGGAGCAGGAAAGGAGGGAGGTACACGGATTTGCAATGATTCTATTGAAGAGAAGACCAGCATGCGAAACACGCCCTTATTTAAGTTGAATCATGGGTGTTAGGTGAATGACCTTAATCCAAGTGCTAATCAAATAATAGGTTCGAGAGTATGAATGTCAAAATGTGTGTCACAAATACAAAGATTAATGTAATTACAATCAATTTGTGTATCGGGTGATGTATATCCGATAAGCGAAAGTAAGTTTAATGATATCAAGCTGAAACGTACAGTGATATATTTAATAATGATATAGCTGTTTGCTGGAGATATTAGAGCAAACTTTATGAGATTGCTATGAAATGTTAAGGGTGTTAAAAATCATATTAAGTTAATCGGAGCTGGAAAATACTAAGTCAGATTTTTTGTAGTGATCCCAATGCCAAAAATATCGAAAGACAAATGATCTTTAAACATAAATAAGACCGATTAATTGCGATGTTGAATTTCAGCTTATTTATTTCTATTTTGTCTCAATATCATGAGTATACTTTTGTAATGAGACAAAATGAACATTTATAAAATGAGTAAGTATAATAAATATTATGTAAAGTAGAATTAAAAAAGAAAGAAGAGTTATTCTCCTCTTTCTTTTTTAATGTTAAGTTCATTTTTTAATAAAGTTGATAAGGAACTTTTCCTTTCTGGCTTTAATGGCTGCTTTGGATACCACATGTTTACCGTCCTCGAGCTCATCATAATTTTGTTTTTCTTTTAGATATTCATTATATTTTCTGTCTAATCTTAAGTCGCTGTTTGCATAAATCCAATCTCCAAAACCTTTTATTGATTTTCTTCCACTAATGATCAACCTTGTGTACGTTTGATATACTTTAAGATAACTTCTAAAACCTCTTGTTTCCATCAGTTTGTTTAATTCTTCAAAGTATTGATGTGAACCGCCTACAAACACAATTTGCTTCTTCTGATAGTTGATACTTCCGTCTCCATCAAAGTAACCTCTTACATTTTGTTATCGGATGGCTGGAATCCATTTCGCGCTTAATATCCAGCAGTATTTCTTTTTCCTTTTGTGCTATGCTAATTAACTGCGCATGATCTGAAATCATTCCATCTGCTGCAATAAACCCTAAAATATACGCCATGTTGTTGGATCACGTTTTGAAATAGTCTTCGTTGACCTTAAACTTCCTCTTCCAGCTGCCTCTAGGTCTTAATGGAACTGCTAGTTCTTTTAGTACGATACGAATATAACCAGGTGAAACATTTGCCTTTTTAGCAATAACAGTTGTACTCTCACCGCCCTTATACATTTGAGCAATTTCTACTTTGGACATTGTTCTTTTTCTCAATGGTCTATTCAATTATGGTCCCCTCCCAAATGTTCGTTCATTTCAATTATACCGAACATATGTTCTTAAGGATAATTTTTAGCACTTTCACTTTGTTATTTCGCATTTGATCAGCTAGGATGAAGATATAAGAAACCAAAGGAAGGTGTTTATGAAAAAGCT
Organism: Halobacillus trueperi; assembly: GCF_003386945.1. Lineage (NCBI taxonomy): Bacteria > Bacillati > Bacillota > Bacilli > Caryophanales > Bacillaceae > Halobacillus > Halobacillus trueperi. The sequence goes on from NZ_QUAE01000005.1 coordinate 156,519, forward strand.
GATCCTTTTCGTGAGTACTGTATTAATGGCAATGATCATAAAGCCTAAGAAAATTGTTGCACCAGTGATTCAAGAACATGAACATCTTTATCCAGGTACAAACCTATCCATTACACCTGGGGATTTGCTGTTTTCTCCAATCGGTAAAAAAGAATCGCGTTATATAGGTCATGTAGGGATTGTAACGAAAGATAATAAAGTTATTCATTCCATTCCTTCAGGAGTCGTGCAAGATCAAATGGAGGCTTATTTTAACAAATTCAGCAATATACGCATCTATTCAGCCCAGGATAGGAAATCAGGGGGCGCTGCTGCTGATTATGCGGTAAAACTGCAAAGAGAACACCCTGATGCCAACTATAAGATATGGACGCCTTTAAGCACGATTAACGAGGAACAGTATTGCACAAAAATCGTGTGGCAATCTTATTATTTTGGTGCAGGTGTCAATTTAGGCAAAATTTATCCTCATGCTAAATCAGTGCACCCAGAGCGGCTGAAAGATCGCAGATATCTATCTAAGAAATAAAACACGCTCATCCTATTTATTGGATGAGCGTGTTAAATATTGGTGAAAGTCAGATTCTGAAATAATTTCAATTGGATATCCCTGGCTCAACAGCGTCTCTGCTCTTTCGAGTTTACTTGTTTTTTTGCCATTTTTGTACAATTCGAACGTTTGTTCGCCGACGACTACAAAGCTCGTATTGGATTCAATCGTTGTGTGAAGTTTTCCACCTAAATCAACAACTTTTTGACTGGCTTCATCTCTTTTCATTTCTTTTAACTTTCCAGTAAACACAACAGCTGCGTTATAAAAAGGGTGTGATGGATCGAACTGATTGGTTGCTGCCACGTAGGAAGATGGATGTGCTTTTTTCGCACGTTTCTTTTTATTTATTCTCGCCGGCTCATAGCCTCCATCAAACATCATCCCGTTTGTTGTACCTGTTTTGTCTACAAGGTCTTTAGCATCAGTCGCTCCAAGCTCTTCTTTCGCTGACATAAGAATATGAGCAGAAGCTTTCGCATCTTCTAATGCATGGTGGTGACTGAACGTAAAACCAAGATAACTGGATACGATATTTAACTTGTATTTCGGCAGTTGCCACGTTTTCTTAGATATGTTGACGGTGCAGTTATACGCAAGCATCGGATAGCTGAGGTTGTATTGATCCAATACAGCACGCAAAACCCCCATATCAAACTGAGCATTATGAGCAACGACAAACTTTCCTTCAAGCCATGACCTGATCTCGCGCTCCCATAACACATCAAACTCCTCGGCATCTTCAACATCGCCTTTAGTTATTCCATGTACACGGATATTAATGGGTGCAAAATAATTTTTCTTTGGTTTCACTAACCTGTAATATTCTCTTTTTTTAAAGCCCTGTTCATATTCCACCATACCAATGGAACAAACAGATCCTCTTGAAGAATTGGCTGTCTCAAAATCAAGAGCTACAAAGTTCATGTCGATCTCCTTTATATATAGTGTTATCTTAATAATAAATGGGCGAGCATAGCTGCGTCTATTGTAAAGGCTTGCCATATAAAATTAGTCCAAAGACGGAATATTCCTTGTGCGAAAGGCAAAAGATATAACCCAAGGAGGCGTTTGAGGATGGCTTTTGATTATGCAGAGCTGCCGAAAGAAAAGCTGCAAAGGGTAAAAGAGCTTGAAAATCAACTGAATGTTGTTTTGATCGCCTACGATTCCAAGTATAAAGACTAAATAAAAGACGCCGAAATCGGCGTCTTTTTGAATGGCATCGTTCACCTTCAGTGAATCGTTACTTTTTATAAATCGTTAACTTTTCTTCAATTGGTGTACGAGTTTTCTGTTTTGGCTGTTGCTCAAAGAAGCCCATATGGATGAAACCTACAATTTTTTCCCCAGGTTGAACACCTAAAAGTTCACGAACTTTCGGCTCGTGAATTTGTGGATTTGTTTGCCAACATACACCCAATTCACGTTCCCAGGCTAATAATTGGAAGTTTTGAAGCATGCTGCTGATCGCTCCAAAGTTTTCCTCCCACTGCTTTTGACGAGGGTCTTCATTCATAATCGCTATAAGGAAAGCAGCCGGCTGGCTGAAATAGTTTCTGCGGTTTTCTTGCATGTCACGAGGAAATGTTTGTACAAGAGATTCCACAAATTCTTCTTTTTCGTGAGAAGGAATGAAAATGAATCTCCAAGGTTCACGTAAGCCGTGTGTTGGTGCCCATCTTGCATCATCTAACAGTTCAGTAACAAGTTCTGTTGGTACTTCTTTATCTAAGTATCCACTCTTCACGGAGCGACGTTCACGAATGATTCTAGCTAATTCTGTTTTTGTTTGTTCCATACCTCTCACCTACGTATCTAAAGTTTTATTTACGGTAATGATAATCGTTCTCAGTGGTTTTGTCAAGGTTTATTCCTTTAAATAAGCAATCATGATAAGGTTGGTTCATGCATACACAAAAGAAAAGCTACCTATGTTGAGGTAGCTTTTTTCATCTATTATTCTAAATTTTCAGCGATTTCTTCAGCCAGTCGTTCCGCAGATAGAGGACCGGCAAAGGTACCCATATCTCCTGGAAGCTTGTACGTACGGTTTTCTTCTACAAAGTTTAAATTTGTCCATGCTGGATTGTCGGCCAAGTTATCAAAAATGGGATCGTCGTCCTGAACAAGATAAAAGAAATGAGAATCCTGGTAATTTTGAAGGGACTCTACATCAGAATTTACAAACCCATAAATTTCAGGTTGTTCCGTTTCTACCGCGTTATTGATCCCCATTTGATTCAAAACACCAGCTACTACAGAATTGTCTGTAAACAACCTCATCGTAGGTGTGTTTTGAGAGGTGAAAGCTTGCGTTACAACGGCCTCCACTTTACTGTCCTCTCCAATCTCTTTAACCAATGCAGAAATTCTTTGTTCCATTTGGGTTAGATATTTTTCAGCTTCTTCTTCTTTTTTGAAAATTTCACCCATTTTTTTGAATTCATCTTTTAAGTGCTGATACTGATCACTTGCTCCCTCTTCGGAATAAGGTGCAAACATAATAGTAGGAGCGATCTCGTTCAATTGATGTTCAAATCCTTCGTGCCTGTACTTCGCACCAATGATTAAGTCAGGGTCGAGGCGTGAAATGGCTTCAAAATTCGGTTCTGAACGCGTACCGACATCCTGCACCTCATCTGCAAGTGGCTCACCTACATTGACCCACTTGTTGTACCCCTCTTTATCTGCTACTCCAACGGGCTGAATATGTAAGGGAAGCATATGTTCAACATAGGACCACTCTAAAACGACAACTTTTTCCGGTGTACCTTCAATCTCCACTTCCCCTGTACTGCTTTCAACCGTTCTCGTTTCTTCTGAGGTTGAGGATTCAGAAGAAGCAGTTTCCTCACTAGATCCCTCTTCTCCACATGCGGCTAAGAAAAGAACCAGCAATAATAATGATAGCATCTGCCATGTTTTCATAAAAAAACTCCCTTTCACCTAAATAATTGATAAAGATTATCATTATCAATATTATTGTAAAGGAAGGATCGTACTTCGTCAATGAGAATCATTTTCAATAAAAAAAGAAGAAAGGCGCATTACCCTTCTTCTTCAAACAAATACAAGAACTCTCCATATCCACGCTTTTTCATCTCCTGCTTAGGAATAAACTCCATGGCTGCACTATTCATGCAGTATCTCAACCCTGTTGGTTCTGGGCCATCTTCAAATACGTGACCAAGGTGATTATCTCCTTGTTTACTTCTTACTTCTGTCCTCATTCCGAAAATCCCTGGATCATCCTTTGTGGTGATGTATTCCTCCGCGATCGGTTTTGTGAAACTTGGCCAACCTGTCCCTGATTTGTATTTTTCTGTAGAACTGAAGAGTGGCTCTCCTGAGAGAATATCTACATAAATGCCCTCTTTCTTATTATCCCAGTTTTCATTATCGAAAGCTTTTTCTGTCCCGTCTTCCTGTGTTACTTCATATTGGATATCTGTTAGTTTAGTTTTCAAGTCCTGCTGAGAATATTCTACAATTTCACCGTTATATAACTCTATTCTCTTCGCACCTTCAGAATCGATGGTTGTAGAAGCTCCAGAATTTTTATTGAAAAAGAAAAGGACGCCGACACTTAATAATAAAAGAATGGTGATCGCTCCTGCTGTCATCTTTTTCATTCCTTCTCCTCCCTAAATAAAAGAATTTCTATCTTCATCTTACCATGGGATCTTATAATCAAAAAATTCCAATGCTCATCATATGTAAACGAAGTTATGAAATCAGTCATTTTCGTCCATCCTAAGAAAAGGATATGAATGGAGGGATCATGAATGAAAACTGTAACCTCAATACTGGCCCTATGCCTCATTGTCATGAGCGGATGTACGGCTGATAAAAATGGAAAGCAAATGATGGATTATGAACAGCAGCCATTATCAACTGCCCCCACCACCGATTCACTCAATGATATGAATGATCAAACAAACGAAAAAGTGGATAATGCGATAAAAGCTCTCCCATTTCAACAATTTGATTTGGAAATTGATTATGTAGATACGCTTTCATATCAAATCAAATATGTATCCAATGAAGCTCAAACTAGAGCAATCATTAACGAAATCGGCGAAGAGAAAATCTCAGGTGAAAAAGCACTTGATCAACTGACTCCTCATTTCATGGAACTCAGTTTTGATGAAGATTCATCTGAACAAGAAGTGATTGAGGATGTTTTACAGGTTTTTGGACTTGATGAAACATATAAGGAATTCAAGTTGAGGGTTGTTTATAGCAACGGGTTAGAGGCAGAATACGAAGATTAAAATAATGTAAAATAAAACAAGCACCTTGGTTCACATGACTTAGATGCTTGTTTTTTTTATATAGTTTTGGAGTTGCTACTAAGTTTTAAGTGCGATCGTGATTGATCATGGTTTTACCATTTTCTTGAACGACTTTTCGTTCTTTCATTAATTGTCCGATGGCGCGCTTGAATGCTCCCTTACTGATTTTAAACGTTTTCCGGATGTCTTCTGGATCGCTTTTATCATGAAGGAACATCACCCCATCGTTTTCTTGTAAGTATTCGTAGATAATCTCTGCATCTTCCTTCATCCCCTCTTGTTTTAGAGGACGAAGAGATAAATTGATTGTCCCATCGTCTTTTACATCAATGATTCTAGCTGTAATCGTTTCTCCAAGTCTTGGTTCTTCTTTCCTTTCACTTGGGTGGACGAACCCTCGGTAGCCCTCTCCAGATAATACCGTTGAACCTGCTTTCGTCGCTCGATACACACGAGCGGTCACTTCTTGTCCAAGAACTTCTTTGGGGGCAGGTTCCAGATCATCCATGACTTCTTGTTCAGAAATAGGTTCTGCCAAAAGACGACCTTTTTTATCTAGTTCTAAACTGACAAATAAATGATCACCTTCTTTTGGCCAAACGGATTTAAGAAGAGGTAGATGATCGGAGGAAACAAGAATATCCTTATTGTTTAAACCGATATCAACGAATACACCCATATTCGGAACAACTTCTACGACTTCAGCCCATCCATAAGTATCTTTGGTAACTTCCGGAATTTCCATTGTCGCGGAAGCTTGTCCTTTCTTATTTTCATAAATGAACATGTCTCTGCTTTCGTCCAGTTCAATTTCTTCGGTTACATCTTCGTCCAGGAGTACAAACTCTTCATTTTGAATATCAACAATGAAGCCTTCTGTGATTTTCTTTTTAATTTTTCCTTGTTGGATTGTTCCCAATATATTGACATCTTTCATGTAATTTCATCCTTTATCGTAACGTAATGGTACTTATTATAGCTTACATCGATCCATTTTAAAACGATGATTTATTATAAATGAAAAAGCGTGGCATCTGCCACGCTTTGAAGTGATTAATACCACCAAGAAGCTCCTACAATAATTAGGAGAATAAACAAAACAACGATTAGCGCAAAGCCTCCACCATATCCTTTACTCATTCCAATTCCCCCCTTTACTTCTTTATATGAAAATGGGTAAGAATCGGTATGGGTAAAAGGCTTAGCTCCCTGATGATTAGGCGTATAAATGCTTTCAACCAAAGACTCAGTTTCTGGATTTTTTTGAGTGGATGGGGCTGCGGGGAATGACTCGCTTTCCGCGGGAGCGCGGCGCTCCCCCACAGGAAAGCGAGTTGTTTCCCAGCCACCCCTGACTCCCATTATAGCAAACGAAGCCCGAAAAACATCTCGAAACTGAGTCTTCCACAATCGGGAGCTTATTTATAATGAGGTTTAATTAATCCTGAAACAACTGAGCGATTCTGTTGTAGGATTTTTTCTTTTCTTCAAAGTCGAATATATTCGTAATAATTAAAAACTCATCCGTACCGTAGTATTCAGACAGTTCTTCCAATTGAGTTTTCACTTGATCTGGGTTTCCGATAATGCAGCGTCTTCGATTTTTACTTATTTTCTCCATCTGTTCTTTTGTATAAGGATAGTCTCTGGCCACGTCTATAGAGGGTACATGGGTATCCAGCCCTTTTTCCACTTGAAGCAACCAGAGGTCTTGGCTTTTGGCCAGCTCCTCTGCCTCTTCTTCTGTTTCTCCGCAAACGACGAATATACAAACATTCACGCTTGGTTCTTTCATATCCGATCCTTTGAATCGCTCCCTATAGGTGGCAATGGATGCCTTTCCATGATCAGGATTGATGAAATGACCAAAAGTGAACCCTGTCCCATTCAGAGCTGCATGTTTGGCACCTCGCTCCGTCAATCCAAGGACCCATAGTTCAGGCTGATGTTCGGTTTCCGGCCGAGCTTTTACACCGAAGAATCGATCATCTTTAGGAGTGGATCCTTGTAAGAACTGTTTCAACTCTTTCACTTGCCTCGAAAAAGAACTGAGGGGCTTCTCAATTCCATCAGTTAGGGCAAGCCTTGTCTTTGGCCCACCTCCTGGGGAACGGCCGAGACCAAGGTCGACTCTTCCAGGAAAAAAAGCTTCAAGCATGCGGAAATTTTCAGCTACTTTCAATGGGCTGTACTGTGGAAGTAAGACACCACCTGATCCAACTCGAATCGTTGTTGTGGATTGGGCAATCATGGATATAAGTATTTCAGGAGACGTACTGGCAAGGCCATTGGTATTGTGATGTTCAGCAACCCAATACCTGTGAAATCCTAATTCCTCTGTGTATTTTGCCAATTCCACTGATTGTTGTAACGCTTTTTGAGCAGAGTCCCCCTCGGAGATCGGGCTTTGATCAAGCACACTTAGTTTCAATGCAAGCTCACCTTTCTTTTATTTGTACACGTCATCCATAATTTGTTTTAGTATTTGCATCTGTTCTTCGAATAAAAGCTTATAACGTTTCTTTAATACATCGAATTCTTCTTTGCCATCATCCGTAAGGTAATACCAGTAAACCTTTTGTCTTTTCTTATCATGTGATTTGTAATCATCCTTACGGTATAATAAACCTTGCTCTGTCATTTCATGGAGGGTATCTAGTAATGTGGAAGGTGCGGGAATCCAATTCTTCGTAAGTTTTTTGAACTCTGCTTTGAAATGTTCACTGATCATCGGCTGATGAACTTGTAACAGGTGCATGATATAAAACTTCGTAAATTGTGCGGCACTCATGTTTAAAGCAAATCGTTTCGGATTGTTTTTATGAGACAAAATCATCCACCCCTTGTCATAAAATGGTCTTTCTATCATTCTACAACAAAAGATGGATGAATTGTCCAATTATACGCACATTCGTTCGTTTAAATATTATGTTTTTCTTTTAAATTCGGAGTTGCTACTAAGTTTAAAGTAGAACAAGTTAACGTACTTTAATGGCAATTTTTCCGAAATTTTTGGATTCTTGAATGTATTCGAAAGCTTCCTTATACTGATCCATCGTAAACATCTTATCCAGTTGAGGTTTTATTTTGTGTTCGCTTATAAAACCGAGCATTTCACGCAATTCCTCGGCACTTCCCATCGTGGAACCTAGCAAATTATACTGCCCATAGAAGAACTGGCGGATATTAAACGTCACTTCATCTTCTGTCGTCGACCCAAAAGTGACAATTGTTCCTCCTTTACGAATAACGTCCAATGACTTATTAAACGTAGCATTACCAATAGTTTCGATGAGCAGGTCCACCTGTTCGGAAGCTAGAGCCTCCTGCCAATCTTCTTCTGTAGAAATGGCAAGATCAGCTCCAAGGTTCAAGGCTTCCTTTTGTTTGCTTTCTGATCGGGAAGTTACGATGACTCTTGCCCCGATTGCTTTCGCATACTTCAGGCAAAAGGTAAGGACTCCGCTGCCAATTCCCGGCAGCATGACCGTTTGGCCCGCTTCAAGATTCCCTCTTGTAAACAAGGCGCGGTAGGCGGTCAGTGCGGCTAATGGAAGAACGCCTGCTTCTTCAAAAGACAAATGCTCAGGTTTTCGTTCAAGATGGTCCTCTGTACATGTGTAAAATTCTGCAAATGTCCCGTGATCCGGAAGGCCGACGATTTCAAATCCTTCTGGAGGAGCATCGCTGTTTTTCTGCCAACCGAGTCCAGGATTGACAATGACTTCGTCACCTGGTTGAAACTTGGTGACATTTCCTCCTACTGTTTCTACAATACCGGAAGCATCTGACCCAGGTATTAAAGCAGGATCATCTGCTTTATGCCGCTTCGTGACGACCGCTAAATCCCTGCGGTTCATCCCTGCTGTATGTACCTTTACTCTCACTTCATTGTCACTGATTTGACGCTCTGGCATCTCTTTTACCTTCAAACCCTCAAGTCCTTCTTTTTCTTCATGTACAATTGCTCTCATTCATATCTTCTCCCTTCTTTTACAATTGTCTTCAGTCTACCAATAAGTGCCTGGTTAGCAAAATAAATCGCATAGAAAAACTCCTTTCTGAATCCACAGAAAGGAGTTTTCTATACTATATGAAATTAGTCTGCAAGTACTTGAACTTTAACTGATTGTCTACCAAAGTCAAGTGCATCTTCACGGGAAGGCATGAAAATATCGATACGGTTGCCGTTGATGGCACCGCCAGTATCTCCAGCGATTGCCGTTCCATAACCTTCGACATATACTTTAGATCCAAGTGGAATGACGTTCGGGTCTACAGCAATGACTTTTTGATCCGGGTTCGCACGCAAGTCGATTCCAGTAGCTGTTACACCGCTGCATCCTGTGCAGTAAGCGGTATAAGCCGTAGCTTCAGCCGTAAACTCTTTCACCACATCATTGCTTGTATCTTGGCTTGTGCTTGTTTGCGTTGCTGTTGATGTGCTGTTGCTTGAATTACTGCTAGAACTATTGCTTGAGCTGCTGTTCGAACTTGGAGCAGACGTTTGTACAGCTTGTCCATCAACTTTGAACTGGTCGCCAGGATGAATGAGGGTGGAAGTCAGGTTGTTCCACGCCATCAGCTGATCGACTGAAATATTGAATTTTTGAGAAATGGCGAACAACGTGTCTCCAGACTTCACTGTGTAAGTGGATGTGTTGGAAGACGTAGTAGATGAAGGTGTGCTGGATTTAGACTCATTAGCTACTTTTAATGTTTGATTTGGGTAAATAAGGTTTGAATTTAAACCATTCCATGTCTTCAAGTCTTGAACGCTGACGTCATATTTCTGGGAGATTCCCCAAAGAGTATCCCCTTTATCGATTTTATATTCCGTTTCGTGGGCACTTACCGTTGTGGCGAATGCTCCAGTTAATGCGACAGTTGCTACCACAGAAAATACAGTTTTTTTCATGAAATTCTGCCTCCTCTTGATTGGTCGATCCCTATGTATTTAGGTGATCCGTTCACAATTACAAGATTAACAGAATCTCAGGATAAATTAAGAACAAACAAGCAACAGTTTGTTTGCAAACATAACATCCATATTTCACAGCCATTACAAAAGGAGCATTTGCACCTTGAAATGGTCAAAAATGCCCTATTTCTTCTATACTTCGTCATTATTCAACAAAATAAATGTTTGCCTATTCTTAGATTTTTTACCCGAAAATGATAGAAAAAAACATATTCTAGCGAAAAAAAGCACAAATCCTAGTAGGATCTGTGCTTCTATCTCATTCTTATTTAGCTGCCACTTGCTTTTGAACGTCCGGGTCATTCAAGAACTCATCATACGTCATTTCTTTATTAACAATCTTACCATTTGGCGTAATTTCAATAATACGGTTGGCAATTGTCTGAATGAACTCATGGTCATGGGATGCAAAAATGACAGAACCTTTGAAGTTAATCAATCCTTTGTTCAAGGAAGTGATGGACTCTAGATCAAGGTGGTTTGTCGGTTCATCTAGAAGAAGAACGTTCGCACCAGAAAGCATCATTTTAGAAAGCATGCAGCGCACTTTCTCTCCCCCTGAAAGGACATTGGCTTTCTTAAGTGCCTCTTCACCTGAGAACAACATACGTCCAAGGAAGCTGCGTAAAAACGTTTCTGTTTCATCTTCTGGTGAATACTGACGCAGCCACTCGACAAGATTCAAATTCGAACCTTCGAAGAATTCCGAGTTATCTTTAGGGAAATAACTTTGAGAAGTCGTTACCCCCCATTTATAGGTACCTTCATCCGGTTCAACCTCACCCATAAGGATTTGGAAAAGTGTCGTTTTGGCAACTTCATTTGAACCAACAAGGGCCACTTTATCGTCTTTATTAAGGGTGAAGCTGACATTGTCCAATACTTTTTCGCCATCAACCGTCTTCGAAAGGTTTTCAACTGTAAGCAAGTCATTTCCGATTTCACGGTCCGCATTAAATGCAATGTAAGGATACTTTCTGGAAGAAGGTTGGATATCATCCAGCGTGATTTTATCTAGTAGCTTTTTACGTGACGTCGCTTGTTTGGATTTGGAGGCATTGGCACTGAAACGCGCAATGAACTCTTTCAAATCCTTGATCTTTTCTTCTTTTTTCTTATTCTGTTCTGAAGCCATTTTCTGCGCTAATTGACTGGACTCATACCAGAAGTCATAGTTTCCGACATAAACCTGGATTTTTCCAAAGTCAAGGTCTGCGATATGAGTACAGACATTGTTCAAGAAGTGACGGTCGTGGGAAACCACAATGACTGTATTTTCAAAATCAATCAAAAAGTCTTCCAACCATTGAATCGCTTTAATATCGAGGTGGTTGGTCGGCTCATCGAGAAGAAGAACATCCGGATTACCGAACAGCGCTTGTGCAAGAAGAACCTTCACTTTTTCCGACCCTTGCAGTTCACTCATTTTCTTATCATGAAGCTCTTCGCCAATGCCTAACCCTTTCAATAGACGGGCCGCATCAGAATCCGCTTCCCATCCATTCATTTCAGCGAATTCTCCTTCAAGTTCCGCTGCACGCATACCATCTTCTTCTGAAAAGTCGCCTTTCATATAGATGGCATCTTTTTCTTTCATCACTTCATATAGACGTGTATGACCCATAACGACGGTTTCAAGTACTTGATATTCGTCATATTCGAAATGGTTCTGTTTCAAGACGGCCAAACGCTGATCCTTCTTCAAACTTACATCACCTGTTTGAGCTTCGATCTCACCACTCAAAATCTTTAAGAATGTAGATTTCCCTGCACCGTTCGCGCCAATCAGCCCATAGCAATTGCCGGGGGTGAATTTTATATTTACGTCTTCAAACAACTTTTGGTCGCCGAATCGAAGACTTACATTATTTACTGTTAACATGTGATAATCCTCCAGTACTCTCGTTTCTATAACATAGAAATTATATCATTCTTGAGCGTTGTATGATAGCCGCCTGAGATATTAAAAATATCCACGCTCGCTTCCCCACTCAAGAAACAAATCATAATCTTCATATACCTTTTCTTCATAATGCTCGGCCCATAAACTGAGCTGCTGTCGGAACCTCTTTTTCTCAGTCCCGACCGCTTCCATAATGCTGTCTTCACTATGATAGTCGAGCATTCCTTCGTCAATATCCACATCAGCCCTTGCGTGGATTTTCGCACTCACTTTTGCCATCGTCTTTACTGTCTGTTTGACAGACTTAAGATCACTTAAATGCTTTTCTTTTACATCCTTTGAAAAAGGCGAGCGTTCCCGGACGTAAAAGTCTTTTCCGTCCATGGTGAAATATCCGAGAAATGGATCGGAAAGGTGGTGCATCGCCTGCTGGGTGTGAATGACTCTTCTTCCCTGGTGTTTGTGATTGTTCCAGAATGCCTCATCATAAGGAAAGAAGTAAGCAGGTACAGGAGTTCGTGCTTCTTTCGCTTCAAGGATAATATCATCCTCATGGTCTTCGTGACACTCGCCTTCAATGAGAATGTAATATCTTTTCAAACCTGTCGAACCGATTCCCGCTCCTGTCTTTTTGACCACATCTTTGATCCGGTAATAGTCCTTCGACTTCTTTTTCTTAGCGTCCAGAGAATGATAATAGTCTTCCCATGCTTTTTCTAACAATCGTTTTTCGTGTTTAGGAACAGAAGACAGCTTGTCCTTCCCAATATCAAAAGACCGAATGGAATCGTGGTTGATAATGGTCTGCTTTTCCAGTTCATGTGCCAAACTTCTTTGCTCCGCATTGTTTATCGCCTTTTTAACAGGACCTTTCGCGGACTCTTTCGTAAATTGGACTTTTTCCGGGCTTAATTCTCGATCATGGTAGGCTTGCATTTGTTTTAAGTACGTTTTCAAGTAACGATGGACCATCTGTTCTTTAGCCTCATCGTCATACGAAAGGGAATGCATCATCAGACGTATACTAACAACCATGCGTAAGACATCGTAAAGATAAGAACCAAGGTATCCTTCATCGAAGTCGTCCACATCAAAGACGATCTGCTTGTTTTCGTTTTGAAAAACACTGAAGTTGTTGAAATGTAAATCTCCCATGATCCATGTCGGTCTGTCCCCCGGTGTATGAAAGGTAAAGGGCAGGTCTGTCGTATCATGAAAGAACAGGTAGGCGCTTCCTCTGAAAAAGCTGTAAGGATCTGCTTTCATTTTGTTATATTTCTTCTTTCGCTCTTTCTCCGTTAATGCCATTATCTCCCCATCAAATTTGTCTAAAACAGTAGACAGCGAATTCTTTCTTAACATTTGTTTTGTTTCAAGCATCTGCTTTACTTTCTGGTCCATCGTCTCTCCTCCCTTAGATATAAGAAAAAGCGATTGCCTGAGAAGCAATCGCTTTTTTTTATTATGACTCTGCTTTATAGTATAAACTATTGTTTTCTACAACTTGAAGCACTTTGTTTTCTTCTTCCATATCACTTCCGCACATTGGACACTTCTTGTTATTATTGGTTCTGAAGTTGTCTCTCATCCAACAGTTGCAATCTTCGGATGTACAAACCCATATCTTCGTATCTTCTTCTTTGATCTCAGCCTGATTTTTCTTTCCGAAAGCCATCGGCGTAGCCCCCCCTTTAGAATGTCATGATATAAAAGAGACTGACCTTCAAAAGCCAGTCTCTTTCTATTTTTTATTATAGTTTCGTGACGTTTGCAGCTTGTGGTCCGCGATTTCCTTCTGTCACTTCAAACTCTACAGCTTGACCTTCCTCTAGAGACTTGAAGCCTTCTTCGTTGATCGCGCTGAAGTGTACAAATACATCGTCTTCACCTTCAACCTCGATAAAACCAAAACCTTTTTCCGCGTTAAACCACTTCACTGTACCTGTTTTCATAGGGATGGATCCTCCAATGTTTCAAAAATTAATATGCGTTTTGCAATAAAGAAAAAATCACATATTATAAAAAGTACCAATAAGATTGATCACTCTTTATAATAGGTGATTGGAAGTGCGAACTTCTGAATATTGGTAAATTTTATCCTTTTATTCACTATACTATGACTCACCGGTGAAGTCAAGCAGAGCGCGCTATTAACGTTACACGACTAGTATATACAGTGTGAAGGCGAATTATTCCATTAGATTATGATCTTTCTATGATGGCACAAGCGATTCGTTTTCCTGCATTTCCGCTTGGCTGGGACTCGTAGTCATCAGGCCCTTCATGGATAATCACCGATTTCCCGATAATGTCACCCACGTTAAAGCGGTCCGTGAAAAATATCATTCTTGCTCTTCCTTGATTGGAAAACAATACAGGGAAGTCTCCCGCATGATTCCCGTGCGGCTGCTCGTCTGGATTCCAGTGTCCCCCGGCAGAGGCGAAGGGATCTTTGCCGTCCCCGATTTCACAAACTCCTTTTTCATGGATGTGAAACCCATGAGGTCCGACCTGCTTTCCGTTTTTTGGCTTTTTGAAATCAGGCAGCCCTTCCACCTGAACAAAGACTTCGACTCCGTAAGGCATTTGGTAAAATTGGATGGTCCCTTTCAAGTTGGGAGCAAGTGGACTACTTAAAAATTTTGCCTGTGCCGTTTCAGAAGCATACGTTTGTCTATACGGGCCGTTTTGGATATACAATAAACAACATCCTCCTTTCTGTCTATTCTTATGACCTCCGCTTCGCCCTTAGACCAATGGAGTCAGTGCATAGCAAATCCCCCTTTTCCGAGGAGGAGGAAGTAATCCTTAGAAGAGGGGGATGCTGATGTATTACCTTATGTGTTGGTTCAGAGAATTAGAACTTCGGAATTTGAGAAAGGATGTGTTCAAGATCCTGGGTGTTTTCTGGTCGCTCAAGGTGGGATTGAAGCTGGGTAAAATGATCCGATACATCTTCTTTCCATATATACATACATTCCGTGTACCTTCTCCGCCATAACTCTGTATAATGATCGACAACTAATGATTCGAGCGTTTCCAATTGAGCTTTCAATTCTCTGGAAATGATGGCTGACATGGAATCCTTCATCTCTTCTTTCTCATTTCTTTCAAAAAAAGCTTTAGGGTTTCTGAACAATTTTCGCAGGCTTGCTTTTTCTTTTTCCTCCATGTCAACATGTCCACTGAGGATTGGAAGAGGAAATGTTCCTTCTTCGATCATCGACAGTTGAAGGGTCGGACGGATTTTATATAGATCACTTTCGATCCGTTCTTTCGTCTGATTCACTAACTGGTCCATGAAGCGCTCCATACGGACACAGACCGCTTTGACTTCCTGAAGCATTTCAAAACTCAATTCATCAAGGAGCTGCATCTGAGCAGCCTTCAATGACTCTTTGGCATCCCCATGGTTTTGAATGGTCGCTGGATTGAAATGACGCTTGAACAAATCATTGAAATTCAACATCATTCGTTCATGTACGTAGTGAATCTGTTTACCTGCTTTGTTATGGATGGCATCTTCCGCTCCCTGGTCGAAGCTCTTCTCAAGGGTCCCGGAAATGTGATGTTGTTCTTCTTTACTCTTCTTTATTTCTTCAAGGCGTTCTTGTTCACTTAGCTGACTTGCAGCGATGAAGTTCTCGACGACTTGCCTTATACTCTTAATATCTTCATCAATCGCATGAATCATCATTTGTGCGAGATCTTCATGAAGGAAGGAGTGAAAACTTTCTTCAAACGCTTGAATGCCTGAATCCATATCCTTGCCTTCCATCTTTTCTTCCAGTGCATGCAAACTCGAAATAGAGAAAAGTTTCGGGTGACGAATTTGGAATTCATTCAATTGCGCTCTCACATAAGATTCCACCTGTTTCCGTTCCTCGTCAGATGAGGCTAAATCGGCTGCATTAATGAGGAAGAACATTTTATCAAGAGTAAAGCTGTCCTTCACACGGCCTAGTTGTTTAAGGAACGTCTCATCAGCATGTGAGAATGGGTGGTTATAATAGGTGACAAATAAAACAGCATCAGAATCCTTGATGTATTCAAAGCTCACATCTGTATGACGCGCGTTGACGGAATCCGCTCCAGGTGTATCAACGAGAGTAACTCCCGCTTCCGTCCACGGACAGTCATAGAAAAGTTCCATAGACTCGATAAAGCAGGATTTTTCTTCCTTAGAAACATACGTAGAAAAATCATCCCATAAAACATCGATACGTTTCCCTAGATTCGGTTTCATACTCGGATAACCGTCTATGAAGGCACGTAAAAAAGAATGTTTCTTATGATCAAGCGCCTGCCAGTCTTTTTCTTTCAAGTTTTTAGTTTTCGTGTGTACATCTTGAAGGGTATGAGCCCTGAGATCAAGGTCCTCCAGAATAGGAGATAAATCCTCAAGCATCTCCGCTTCCATCTTCACATAAGCATCAATCGAGCGATCCGGTTTCTCCTTATTGGATGGAGATATTTTATTGATCGTCGCCGTGGTCGGATTGGGTGAAACAGGCAGGACCAGGTCTCCAAGCAAAGCATTCGCAAAACTGGATTTCCCCGCACTGAATGCTCCGAATAGGGCGATGGTATAATGTCTGTCATCCAGACGGTTCCGTTTTTTCTCTAATTGAGCATAAAGTCGCTTTGTACCTTCTAGTGAATGGATGTTTTTCAGTGTTTCATCCGCCCTGTGGAGCGCCTGTTCGATGGAAGATCCACTCTTTTTAGAAAGCGTAGGACGAGGATCAATCTCCTCTTCTTTAACGATCGAATGTTCAGCAGGAATTTCATCCGCACTCCTACGGATCACCTTCTCTTTCCGCTTCTTCCATGCATCCCTGATCCATAACGTATTTTCTTCCGTGCTTTCTTCTTTCAGATATTCTTCTAGGTTGTAACGGTATTCTTTGATTCTTTCATTTAAAACTTCTAGTTGTTTATCCATTTCTTGCTTTTTATCAGCCGCTTCAAAAACTTCTTTATGCTGTTCGACCATTTCTTGTTGATTGGCTGCAATTGCTACGAGGAATAAACGCTTCCATTCTTGTATGAAACGCCTCGCTTCCTTTTGGATATCTTTGGATACATCATCGGTGTAGCGTAAAACATAAGAACCTGTGACAGACGCCCCCCGTTCGACAAGCGCATATAACCGCTCCCTCGGATAATGGAAGGTCTCCTTTTGCACGTGTTCAAGAAGCTTCTGGTCACTGACAGAATAGTGTTCCATCAACTGAAGCATTCGTTCACGAAGCGGCCAGTACAGGTTTTTCTCCACAGACTCTGTGAGCTTCGTGTAAAACGCCTGTTCTCTTGCCAACCGTTCTTCTTCTGTTTTCTTTTGTGTAAAAAGAATTCCCACTTTAAAGTCCGGCTGTACGGACTCTAAATAAGCCTCTGCATATTCACGAAGAGCGCTCGGCATGAGGTAGGCGTTCGAAATGAATTGACTGACTCTCTCCTGAAAGTCTGCTTCTGCTTTTTCATGGAGAGCTTGTTGGTTTTCAAGTTCTTTGGAATGGAAAGGACTTTCATCGATTATTTCCTCCCAATTTTCCTTTTCTTCTCGAAGTTGTGCCATCTCATCTTCGAGCAAATCCGAATAATGCATCACCGCTTCTTCGGCAATCCATCCCACTTGTATTTCCGCTTGTCTCTCAAGTTGGGGTTTCGAAAGGAGAATACGGAAGTCTTCCTTCAACGCTTGAAACTCATTGAAAGGAAGGGAATAATCTCTCAAGGATGTGAAGTAGATTTCTTCAGGGGCAATCCCCCACTTTTCAAAGGCGTTCGTTACCGTTTTTTGATAGGTTTCAAAAGAAAGCTCTCTTTCTACATGTTTATCCACCTGGTTGATGACCACTGAAAAAGGTGTCTTACGACGCTGCATTTCCAATAAAAACATAAGATTCACTTCAGACTGGACATGGTTATAATCCATCACATAATACATGTAATCCATCAAATGAAGAGATGATTCGGTAATCAATCGGTCGGCGTCATTCGTTGAATCCACCCCGGGTGTATCGACGATCGATACATGGGGAGGCAAGGACTGCCCTGGTTGTGAGATTTCAAGTCCTGTAATTTTCTCCCCATCTTTACAGAGCGCTTTAATCGTTTCCAGATCGATACCCGCATCATACCGGACGACCGTTCCATCCTGGAAATGAACAAGCGTATAGGGATCGCCTGTCTTCAACCGGACAATATTCGCACTAGTGGGAATGGGGCTTGAAGGGAGAAGGTCATTATCTAATAACGTATTGATCAATGTCGACTTACCAGCTGAAAAGTGACCAGCAAAGCCGATCATCATTTCTTCATGAATCAACTTTTCATATAAATCCAATACCTTCTCTTTTTGTTCTTCATCTCCTTGATCTTTTAAAAAAGCGTATAAATTCTGAATTTTATCGATGCTTATATCTGTCAAATGGCTCATGTCTCGTCTCCTTTGCCGTACAATGTCCTCCCTCATTCTACTCTTAAGAGCTATGTTTCCTCAAGAGGGAGATACTCAAAACGATGGGTCATCCATATAGGGAATCGCTGCATCCGTGTTCAATTCCCCATAAACTCTATTTGGAAGAGCTGTTCTTTCATTCAGCCAATCCCGTAATGAAATCACGGATGGTACTGTATCTCCACCGAGTCCGAAATGAAGAGTTAATGATTCAGGACTGTAACAAGATGTATGGATCGTACCGGTCCATTGTTTATACCCATGAGAAAAGATCGGACCGTATGAGTCATTCAATAAATGAAAAGCCCCTAATTCATCAAGGATATAAGCTTGACGACTTTTCAGATCATCCAGTCTTTCCTGTGAATTGGACAGATGCCTGCGGTTTTCCTGGGCAATTTCTGTGAAGTGATTGGTACAAGCCAACCCCTCTTTCACGATGACCCCGCGAGGAGAGCCCTCAATAATTTTTGATGTGCCTTCTGCATCGAATACGACATAGTTAAACGAATGTCTATGAGGGAGTTTCTTTAATAAGAGAACCGCTTCGCTGGTTGTTTTGCATGTTTCTAAGACCATCCTAGTCAGCAGACAACAAATAAACCCGTCTTCCGGGTGAATTCTGTTTACGAAATTATATCCAATACAAAGTCCGTGTTCGTTCATCCCGTCTGTGCGTCCTATGATGCGTTGGGATGGGCCAATGCTCGCATAGCCATCTTTGGGCTGAAACAAAACTAAACGACCCTCATACGTTTTGGGATGGTAATCGTAATTTCTGGCAAAGTACCCGTTTCCCGTTAAAATGGAACAGCCTGAACCTTCCCAATCCTGCTGATACCCACTGTATTCATGAATGACTTCTTCCAACGACCATTGTAATCCTTCAGCAAGCCCCCTTAGCTCATCGAAAAGACCTTTGCAATAAAGGTCCATTTGTTCTTTAACAACTTGAATGTCCACATCGTATCGAAGCCTCGAGCGTCTCCGTCTTTGTTCATGATGTTTATATAACAGCGTACGTTTTAATTGTTCTCCTTGTTCGTACCCAAAGTCATCATAACGACCGCGAAACGCGATCAACTGGGAATAAAAAGGTTTCATTTTCCCGCCCATTCCTCATGCAACTGAGGATGATGAAGGATATGGTTGTGATCTGTTTCTTGAATGATGTGGACCTTAACATTCCAGTGCTCTTTCACGTAACGTTTGAACTCGTCATGTAATAGAACTTCATCCTTACTCCCGACATAAATGGATACTCTATCCTTTATATCACTCAGCAATTCTGGAGGGATTCTTTCGAGAAACCTCGAGGCAAGGAGCCGGAAACTCAAGGTTAGTTTTTCACTTTTGTTGAATTCGTCCGGAATCTCCGCAACTGTCCTGTCATTGAATCGATGGATATTCATCTTATACAAAGTCATGAGAAGCATGACTTTTTTGTCGAATACTGTATAATCCACATCAGTTCGATCAGTGGACTGTTCTGTCGCATCCTCATGGTACACAGGCAAAGTAGGATGGAAGAAGGGAGCGATAAACAAGTATTCACTGGCGGCCCTCTTGTTTTTTTGAATTAATCTTAATAGGTTGGCACATCCCATGGAGTGTCCGGCCAAGGTAACCTTTTCATATCCTTTCTTTTCAATGAAATGGATGAAATCGAATAAATCATCATCATACTGCCCTATATAATCAATGTCCCCTCTCTTTGGGCTCTTGTCGTAGCCTCTCAACACAGGGAAATAAATATCAGCGTAGCGTAGACATTCATCAGCAAACGCTTCATGATGATGAAACTCGGCCGTAATTCCGTGTACGATAATAATCGCTTCCTTGGAAGAGTCTCTTTTCTTAAGAACCGCATATTGCAAACGAGTAAAATCCCTGGCTATATAACTGGACCATTTGGTCTCTGTCATTCTTTCCATCCCTTTCTTTGCAGGTACGCTCTGAATTCAGGCACTTTCCATTCTTCCAAAAATTTATGTTCGATGGATTTCATATAATTTTCCGAGAGGTATTTTGATCCTCCGCGATGAATTTCTTCTGCATAATGAAAAGGAGGTGCGATTTCTGCTCGTTTTTCAATGACCGTAAACGAAAGGGCCTGGAAGGTGATTCCGTCGTCTCCTTCCACATGGACAATCGTTGGTCTGTAGACTTTCGTTTCTACCCCTTCCCTTTGATATAAATACTCACGTGCCTCTTTTCCGACTTCATAGACAACGCCTTCCACGTGAGCCCCGGGATCTTCGATAATGTCGGCTCTCGACCCGTCTTCAAAATGAGTGGAAAAAGCGAGCCTGTAATCGCTGAGCTTTCCTTTCCCTTTAATTGTAGTAAATAAATGGTCAACTCCATGGTCGCATAATCTGGAATTGTCCATACATGACCCGTAAGCAAAATAGTAGAGATGGTCGCTTTGAATGTACCGATGGACTTTCCAATCGTGATTGTGGACCACTTCCCCCTGTGCTTCACGCGGCCAATAATAAACAAACGCTTCCTTTACTCCATGAGGTGTGGAAACTTCGCACGTCTCTCGCACGAAATAAGGGTCCTCCGTTTCTTTGGAATAGCCTTCTAATTCATCCAATTCCTCTAGTAAAGACGATGGAATATCGTACAATTCTCCATAGGTGATCTCCTGTGCATCTTTTAGAAGAAGGGGATAATAAGAGTGACCCGTATATAACGTTCCTTTCACAAAAGCCTGTTCAGAAAGCAACGTCGCTTCTTTCATATAATGATGATTTTCCTGATTCTTGCAAAGTGAACCGTAAACAAAAACCTTCATTTCAATGTTCCTCCTACTGTAAATCTTTAGCTGATAAGAAACTCTTTGTTGATTTTGCATGAGTCACTGCATTTAGGACCGCTCCTTCAACAGCTCTTACAGCCATGACTCCCAGGCTGTTGTAGTCACATGTTACTTTTCCTGCCCCCGCAAAAAACATCGTATCTCCATCAACGAACGTATGGGAAGGACGGATGGTACGGGAGAGCCCGTTATGCGACATGTCCGCAAGTTTATTTGCTGCTGGTTTATCTACCTTCGCATTCGTAACGACGGCTCCGATGGTCGTATTCCCACGAAAGCGATTGGTCTGCCCCTCCATGATTTGACTCATCATGACTTCTTCACTATTTAAAAAATTTCCGTCTTTTTGCAAACCGGCGATGATTTGGCCAGTTTCAGGGTTGATGACATCCCCAAAACAATTAACAGCGATGACAGCTCCCACTTTCACGTCTCCGATCTGAATGGCATAGTGCCCCAATCCGCCTTTCATGCTAAAAGAAGGTCCTTTCCCTTTTCCAACAGTTGCCCCTGCACCAGCACCATAATTCCCTTGTTTCAAATGGGAATGCTCAAAGGCGGATGCTGCAGCTTTAAACCCCATTGTAGCATCCGGGCGCATCCCTTGGTCACCTTCTCTTAAATCAAATAAAATGGCACCTGGGACGACGGGTACTCGAGTCACCCCTACATCAAAACCGGTTCCTGCCTTTTCCAAATATCTCATCACTCCCGCTCCAACATCCAGGCCAAAGGCACTGCCTCCAGACAAAAATAGGCCGTGAACCTGCTGAACAAGATTTTCGGATTTCAACGCATCGGTTTCCCTCGTACCAGGTGCCCCGCCCCGGACATCCACACCTGCCGTGGCGCCATCTTGACTCAGGATGACTGTACACCCTGTGTGATGATCTTCACTTTCTTTTTGACCAAAAACAAATCCCTCAATTTCCGTGATATCGATCTCTTTCATATAAATCCACTCCTTCTAAAGGTTTGCCGAATTCTATTTATGGGGAAACAAGAGGATAGATGAGGAGGTGGAAGAATGGAGAACAATCAAATAACTGTTCACGGCCGCGTTCAAGGAGTCGGTTTCCGTGCTGCTACCAAACAGATCGCTGAACAGATCGGTGTTTCAGGATGGGTGAAAAACCAGCCAGATGGTACCGTTCTTATTGAAGCGGAAGGAGAACATGGAAAATTACAGGAGTTCATAAAAAAAATCGATGAGGGCCCTACGCCATTCAGTAAAGTGGAAGCTCTCGACGTTAAAAATAAGGGTAAAATCAATGACTATAAAAAATTTAAAGTCGTACAATGAAGATGACCGCACCCCTGCGGTCATCTTTTTTTCCATTTACTTTTGATGCATGGGACGAACGATGACTTCATTCACATTAACGTATGACGGCTGAGTCACGGCATAGGCGACTGCACGGGCAATGTCATCGGCTTCCAATGGATCCATACTACGGTTTTTGAACATTTCAATAACATCTCCGTCCGTAATGTGGTCAGTCAGCTCTGTATCCACCGCCCCAGGTGAAACGTTCGTCACCCGGACTCCCGATTTAGAAAGTTCTTTTTCCATTCCCATCGAAAGAGCTTTTACAGCATATTTTGTCGCGCTGTAAACGGTACTGGATGGAAAAACTTCATGACCCGCAACAGAAGAAACATTGACGATATGACCGGACTCCTGTTCAATCATCGTAGGCAAGCTTGCGTGGATGCCGTATAAAACCCCTTTTATATTAACATCAACCATCTGTTCCCATTCATCCACATGGTCATTCTTTAAGAAGGAGAGCAGCATGACTCCTGCATTATTAATGAAAAGGTCCACCGTATTAAACGCTGATTTCGTTTCGGAAACGAGCTTCTCTACATCTTCTCGTTTCGTCACATCTGTTTCTATAACTTTTGCTTCGACATTGTATTGTTCAGTAATTTCTTCTGCCAGTTCATTCAATTTTTCTGCTCTTCTAGCTGCTAATACGACATTCGCACCCTCATTTGCTAAATGATGGGCAATCGCTTTGCCGATTCCGCTGCTTGCACCTGTTATAATCGCTGTCTGGTTTTTTAGATTTGTCATGAATTATGTCCTCCCTTGTAATCATTCCTTTTCTATCTACCCTGCATAAAGAAAAATTATTCACCCAAGAACCAACTGGCTCAAAAGGCAGCGTAACTATTCGGCTATATCTCAGGATAGTTGAAGACCTGATTTCCAGATGTTTTTGGAGAGGATGGGAAGCTGCGAGACTCCCGTGGGAGAAGGAGATAGGCGTTAGCCCGAGGAAGCTCGCCACTCCCCCACAGGAAAGCGAGTGGCTTCCCAACCACCCCCTGACTCCAAATACGGCAAACGAACCCCGGTTAACTCGAAGCCGAGTCTTCCACAGTCGGGAGCTTTAGTGAAAGAAGGAAAGTAAAGGGTGGTATGAAAAAGACCGTCTCTTTGGGAAAGAGACGGTCTGGTTATGATACTTATTGTTCTTCAAAGAACTTACGGTTAATCTCGATGTATGGAGTTTCTTCTTCTGGTACCTCGTCCTCGATATAAATCGCTTCAACTGGACACACCGCTTCACACGCACCACAATCTATGCAAATCGCAGGGTCGATATAGAACATATCTTTCCCTTCTTCGATACAATCAACTGGGCACACATCCACGCATTCTCCAGCTTTTTCATCTTTACAAGGGGATGTGATTACAAAGGCCATATCTATTTCTCCTCCTTTTATAGAATTTCGTGTGCTTATAAAATACTATTCACCCTTATTGGCTAAGATAAACACCACAATATACTATAACGATTTTGATAAAAAATCGCAATTCCCGTAGTCGTTCGACCATTTTCGCATCGAACTGAAAAGAAAGGGAAAGAATGAAGTCAGTCTTCCCAAATACGTTCGACAGTATATTCTCCGCCTTGTTTTTGCACAAGAAAAACATCTGGACGGGAGAGACGCTTCCATTCATAAAAACCGATTTCACGGTTATATTTTTGCAGTAATAAGGCGAGCAAGTTCCCATGAGTAACAAGGAGAACGTTCCCACAATCTTCATTTTCAAGTTCGTCAATCAGAGAAAGGACACGTTTTTTCGCTTCAGTAGAAGATTCTCCTCCCGTTAATTTCAGCTCAGGATCGACAAACGTATCATGAAGGACTTCTTCCCAGTCATCCAGTGGTTCACGGCTGAGGACACGCTCCTCTAAGCGGTCATCCATTTCGATGGTTACATTATTTTTTCTGGCAAAAGGCTTGATCGTTTCAATCGCCCGCAAATACGGACTAGATAGGATGCGGTCGATGCTGTGCCCGTAATTCTCTAAAAAAGTCGCGAGCATTTGGGCCTGCCTGATGCCCGTCTTCGTCAGCGGGGAATCTTCATGTTGACCTTCTGTTTCACTGTGACGCACTAAAAATAACTTCTCCATTGCTACCCATCCTCCCCTTTCCATCACTTATGTCCATTATGGCTGATGGAACGAGTGTTGACAAGGAAAGTTGTAGAAGACATCACTTCCGATAGACACACTTTCCTCTATGCCACGTTTCCAGTACTTTTATATCCTTCAACTTTTCAGGTTCTATTTCCTCTGGATGCTTGTCTAGAATTAGAAAATCAGCTTGATAACCAGGTTCTATTTTACCCTTTTCTTCTTCTTTATATTCGAGCTCCGCTGGAGTTTGTGTAAACCCTAGGAAGGAATCCTTTAGGCTCAATCTTTCTTGCGGCATCCAGCCGCCTTCAGGGTTTCCATTAAGGTCTGTCCGATTGACAGCCGTAAATATGGTCGTGAAAGGATTCAGCGCACCGATGGGAAGGTCAGAGCTCAACGTTAATGGAATATGCTCTTTCAAAAGGCTTTGATACGCATCACAGTAAGGCTGAAGGCTTTCCGGTGTCCATTTCCCTTTTTCACTCCATTCATCCAGAAGGAAAGAAGGTTGTGTTTCAATGTAAGGTTTCAACTCTCTCAACCTGGCAATCAGATCGGGAGCAAGCGTCTGGGCATGGATGATCCGGTGTCGTAAACGTTTCGTAGCCTCCTTGGATTTCTCAAGGGCTGTGATCGCCTGTTCAACAGCTCGATCGCCGATCGCATGCATAGCAACCTGCATATTATTGTCGCTTGCATATTTGACCATCTCATCGAGCTGTTCTTGAGTATAAATCAAACGGCCGTCCGCACTTGGTTCGACAGGGTAGGGATTCCTCATGGCTGCTGTATAAAGCCTCTGAGTACCATCCAAGAAAATCTTGAAAGATCCTACCGTGACTTGAGGAGTTCCGTGGCCTGTGCGAAGATCATTCTCTGCACAATATGTTTTCATGTCATGGATATTGAACACATAATGATGAAGCTGGGCATCGATCGGCAAGGCTTCTTCTTGTTCCAATTCTGTGTAAGCCTGCCACAACCGTTCATAAGAACCGATAAAATTAATATCATCTGTATGAACAGATGTGATGCCATGTTCGCTAAGATGAGGCAGCGCTTTTTTTAAGGCTTCTTTTGCATCTTCAGCAGAACGTCCCCAAAAATGGTGTTTGATGTAATGAACCGCCGTATCTTTGAAGCGGCCATTCCAGTGACCATGTTCATCTTTTTCTTTGAATTCATCTGGCTCTTTCTTAAAGTCCTCTTCTTTTTTCAACAATTCCATTGCTTGTTCACTGATGACACATTCATGCCCATCCTGATGCATGAAGTACATATATGCATTCACTTGAATTTCATTTAAATCTTTTGCTGTTAACAGGTGGTCGATATCATCAAAGTTTCCATCATTGAATCCTTTTCCAAAGATCCAATCGTACTGTTGAAGTTCATCATAATGGTTCTCGACAACAGCTTTCATTTCTTCCCAGCTCGTTACTTGGGTAAGGTCTAATTCTTTTTTTAACAGCCCGTAACGGAGCAGGTGCATATGACTATCACTGAAGGAAGGAGAAAGGACTCGTCCTCTTCCATCTACCACAGCTTCCTCTCCATTGTAAGGCGAGTCATAGATGGCTTCAATCTTCTCCCCTTCCACTTTAATCGCATAAGTGCGGTTACTCTCATAAGTTTGATAAGGCTGGTAGATCCTAACGTTATCCAAAATCATGGCATACGCTTCCTTTCGAGAACTTTTTAATTACCCTTACCCCACTTAATCTTTTGTATAAACATGAGAACAAATCCCTATAGTAAAGATTTTATTTTTCGAGAGGGATTTGAAGGAGATTTTCAGCCATACAAAAAGCCAGGGATCAAGTCCCTGGCTTAACAGTCAATTATACCTCTTTGAAGTACTCCTTATAAAAACCGCCCATGCGGCCGGAATTATCAATGACAAAGTAAAACTCTTCACTTTCGTTTTTTACATCATACACCTTGCCTGGAGTTAGTACATTGTTCACGACGAATTTTTTTGCATCGTTATGAACACATTCGATTTGTTTGATGGTTTCATTGTTTTCCCAGTTTTTGTGAATCATAGGACATCCTCCTTGGTTTCTGTGTACCTATCATACAATGAACAAAGGGATGACTCAATATTATAGACGATTAAAATTGGCCTTTATACCAATCTGCCGCTGTTTTCACTTCATTTTCTGTCAATTGATGTCCCATACGCTCCCAATGGACGGTGACATCCGCTCCAGCCTCAGTTAATAGCTCCTCTAAATCTTTTGTTTCTTGAGATGGACAGATCGGGTCATTTTCACCCGCACCGATAAATACGGGAAGTCCTGATTGGTTAGGGAGTTCAATACCTCTCCGCGGCACCATCGGATGGAACAGCAAAGCTCCCCGCAAGCTTTCTTTATAATGAAAAAGAAGGCTTCCTGCGATATTCGCTCCATTGGAATATCCGGCAGCGATAATATGGTTACGATCGAACCCGTACTCTTTACTGGCCTCATCAAGGAAAGCGTTTAGTTCATCCGTTCTTGCAATCAAGTCCTCTTCATCGAAGACTCCTTCTCTTAGACGTTTGAAAAACCGTGGCATTCCATTTTCCGATACATTCCCTCTTACAGATAGAACAGATGCATCCGGGTCAATCATCTTTGCTATAGGCAGCAAATCTTGTTCTGTTCCCCCTGTACCATGAAGAAGCAACAAGGTCCGTTCTGAATTACCTTTTTGGAAAATATGTTTCATATTCATTGTGCTTCATCCCTTCCGTTCTAATTTACATAATATTTTTATGGAAAACTAATCTCAACCTACCTTCATTTTATCTTTAATTCGAGATAATGTCAAAACTCATGTTCTTAGTTTTTTGAACAACCAGGGGAGCAGGAGTACGATCATCAATAAACGAATCGTCTGCAAAGAGCTCACTATGGCAGGCTCACCCCCAGTTTGCTCAGCAGTGATGGCCATTTCTACAAGGCCGCCAGGTGCCAAGGCCAAAACTGCTGTCTTTATGTCCATGGTTGTCCACCAGCTTAATACAAAGGCCATCGCAATTCCCACTCCAATCATGGAAACAGCCAAAACTAAGAAAGCAATGCAGGTCTTTCCAGCTGAAATGATCTCTCTTAAAGAAACCGTATGTCCTAAGTATGTGCCTAAGAAAAATTGAGCAAGAGTAAAAATTATGCCAGGTAAGGGATAGAAAGGGACACCTGCTGTCTGTAATGAACCTATAATAAGCATGGGTATGATGACGAGCGAAGCAGGGATCCAGTCTCTCACCTTCCAGGCTATGAAAGAAGTTACGAAATATAAAGGAATGGTAAAATAAGAGCCTTTATTCACCCCTTCCGTTACACCAGCAACGACAGCTGTTGAAACATCGAAATTTCCATGAGTGACGTAAAAAGGAATGATAAAAAGAACACTGATCAAACGTAACGTATGAAATATCGTCACAAGCGCGCTATTTCCTTTCATAGATTCACTAACGGCAATCATGGCAGACAGCCCACCTGGAGAACTTCCTACAAGCGCGGTCGTTTTGTCTACAGTCCCAAACTTGGCTATGTACAAACCGGCTACTAAGCTGAGTGTAATCATTGCTGATGTAAGAATGGTATAAGGGAAGAGATAAGGACCGATAGAACGAAACGTTTCCGCACTGAATGTAAGACCAATCTGGATTCCTAGTAGAACAAAGGCGATGTTTTTTGCTGCCGGTACAGTTTCCGATTCCAATGCCGTGAAGTATTTAGCGAGTACAACGAACACGACCGGTCCCAATATCCATGGGATCGGGATGTTCAAAAAATCGAACAAAAGACCGCCTGGCAATGCGATCAAATAAGTTTTCATTTTGTTCGAAGGTTTCATGGAGCCACCGCTCCTTTCAGAAAATCTAAAAAGATCAACGAAGAATGAGAGGAATATAAGAAACCGCTCCCCATTCGGGAAGCGGTTAAGCTATTCGTTTTTAACACCATATTCGATCATTCTAAAAAGTTGATCCGTCATTTCTTTCACTCCATATTTATGCCTGGTAGGAAATAATATGGAATGGAAAATGAGATCAGCAACCATCTCGCTTTCTATATTATCTTTCCATATGCCTGTTTTTTTCGCATCATCGATCCAATCCAACATTTGGTTATACGTTCCCATTAGATCTTCATGGATTTTTGTGCGATAGAATAAGGCTAAGGTCTGATCACTATTTTGCAGTTCCCGGATCATCTGATCAATATGATGGGTTTCTGCATGGTCAAGAAAAATGTATAGAAGACTGTAAAGCTTTTTATTTGGCGCTTCCTCTTCCGGAATCGCTTCGATTTGTTTGGTCATCTCTTCCATCATGTTTCTCATGTAAGAGAGAATGAGGTCTTCTTTATTTTTAAAATATTCATAGAGGGTACTTCTGCTCACCTGGAGCTCCGTCGAAAGTTTTTTAAAATGAACCCCGTGGATCCCTTCTTTCCTGAGCAAAACACCTGTCTCTTTTAGAATTTCTTCTTTTGTAAGAATTCGTTTTCTTCCCAATTCGGTACCTCCTCAAGCTTCCTTCATTATATCATCATCAAAGGAAAGAGGGGGACCCGAAGGAACTCATTGAAAAAGGTACGTCAAATATCCATATCCTCTTTCTTCCATCTCTTCTTTAGGGATGAATTTCAATGCAGCAGAATTGATGCAGTAACGCAATCCTCCCTGATCTTTAGGTCCATCTTCGAACACGTGGCCGAGATGGGAGTCCGCCCGGTCACTTCGAATTTCCGTACGGAACATTCCGTGAGACCTGTCAACTTCTTCTTTCACCTGCTGGTTTTCAATAGGTTTCGTAAAGCTTGGCCAACCACAGCCTGCATCATACTTATCCTTGGAACTGAACAATGGCTCGCCCGAAACAATATCAACATAGATGCCGTCTTCTTCATGGTCATGAAACTCATTTTGAAAAGGCCGCTCGGTTGCATTTTCCTGTGTGACTTTATACTGGATGTCGGTTAAGCGTTGCTTTAGTTCTTCCTGGTCTTTTTCATAACTCCAGCGATCTTTAATGAAATCAGCTCGCCCGGATCCTTTCTTATACCGTTTGTAATGAAAACGATTCTTTTTATAATAATCCTGATGCTTGTCTTCTGCGGGATAAAACGTTTCAGCCGGCAAAATTTCCGTTACAATCGGGTCCTTGAATTTTCCAGATGATGCAAGCTCATTTTTACTCTTTTCAGCCACTTGCCTTTGTTTCTCACTGTGATAGTAGATAGCTGTCGTATAGGAGTGGCCTCGATCGGCGAATTGACCTCCGGCATCGGTGGGGTCGATTTGCTGCCAGAAAAGCTCAACCAGTCGCTCATAAGGGAAAATAGCCGGATCGAAAGTGATTTGTACCGCTTCCCTGTGACCCGTCGTTTCCGTGACCACCTGCAAGTAGGTCGGGTTTTCTGTATGTCCCCCTGTATAGCCTGATACAATGGATTCGATTCCAGGGCGTTCATCAAAAGGTTCGACCATACACCAGAAGCATCCCCCGGCAAATGTCGCTTTTTCTAATTGTGTACTCAATATATAACCTCCTAAGGCATAGGTGCTCATTTCTATAATTAGATATGTTCTTATTCTTGCTAACTCTACAAAAAAAATCAAGCTACACGCACAGCCTAAATGTATAATTTAGGCTGTGATGCACCTTGAGATCGTTTTTTCTCTTTTTTATCGAGAACACTCGTTGATTCCCATTCCTGAGAAACAGACGGTTTCTTACTGCTTTCGTCCAATGGTACCAGACTCTCATCATCATCGTCTGGTTCATTCATGATTTTCATCATATTGATCATTGCTGGAATGTTTTTCAGCATCGGTCCGTATTGCTGCATCATTGGTGCTGCCGATTGCATGGCTTTAAGGGCAGTCTGCATATGACCAAGCCATCCAGCTCCTCCTGTTTTTGCAGCTGTCCCTGCAGCACCAAGAGCCTGTGCACCAAAACCAGTACCTCCACCTCCACCGAGAACTCCTGGGAATCCGGCGCCGAAACCTGTATTTCCTAAAAAGCCTGGAGCTCCAAAGCCGCCAAAACCCCGGCTGCCCGCATTTAGATACGGGGCCATCGAGCGCATCATTTGCGGTGCAGCTTGCTGAAACCCTGGGAACTGGCCCATAGGAGGGAAAGGCGGTTGACCTGTCGGAAACATAAAAACCCCTCCGAAACGTTAGAATACTCTAGCATATGCCTTTTTTATGAACTGGTTTGGGCTCCTGTCTCTATGTTAGAAGGTGGTAACGACCAATCCACCGGATCCATCCCGTTGTTGCATAGAAAAGTATTCGCCTGAGAAAATGGCCGACTACCGAAAAAGCCTCTATGTGCGGCAAATGGACTGGGATGAGACGAAGTCAGCACTAAATGTTTTTCTCGATCAATAAAAGAGCCTTTCTTTTGTGCATGTTTCCCCCACAAAAAGAAGACAACCGGCTTCTTTCTTTCATTCAATGCTTGAATGACTGCATCTGTGAATGTTTCCCAACCTAGCCCTCTATGCGAATTCGGTTCCCCTTCCCTCACTGTTAAGACATCGTTTAAAAGTAACACCCCTTGGTCTGCCCAAGAATGAAGGGAGCCATGACCTGGAGGTTGAACACCCAGATCCTCCTTTAGTTCTTTGTAAATATTACGAAGGGATGGTGGGATACGGTTGCCTGGCCGGACTGAAAAACTTAGCCCATGAGCCTGGTTCTTTCCATGGTAAGGATCTTGACCAAGAATCACTACCTTTGTTGATGCATAAGGTGTGTGTCTTAGGGCTGCGAAAACATCATCATAGGCAGGATGGATGGAATGGGTTTTGTATTCCGTCTCTATCATACTCTGCAATTTTTTAAAATAATCTTTAGTAAACTCTTCGTTCAGGCGATCTGCCCAATCATTGGCTGGTTGGATCATCTGAACACCTCCTTCATGAGCATTTCCCGCTGGAAAGTTCAGATATTTCCCGGGCAAGCGCAGAATATGACACGTATCTTTGTTTATTTGCTTATCATGAACAGAGAATTTGGGGAGTACTGTTGAACATTGGCGCTTTTCAGACAAGGCAATTCGAAGAGTAGGAAATATTCCTACCTTTATTGAAAGACAAATTCAACTTTCGATCCTTCCGGGCCGGCATCAATCTGCAATTTCGCAGGGATTTCCTCTTTCAATTGCTGCACGTGAGAAATAATACCGAGCATCCGATTGCCGTCCTGCAGACTTCTCAGGCAGCCAATCGCTTGTTCTAACGAAAGATCATCCAGTGTTCCGAAACCTTCATCGATGAACAGTGTGTCCAACTGCACACCACCGGCGTGAGCCTGGACGACATCAGCCATTCCAAGAGCTAAACTTAAGGATGTTTTGAATCCTTCCCCGCCAGATAATGTCCTTACTGAACGCTGCTGCCCTGTATGATGATCGATCACCTCAAGATCGAGTCCACTTTGAGCCCCGCGCTTAGCGATAGCATCGCTCCGGATGAGTTGGTAACGGTGATCCGTCATCTGATCGAGGCGCAAATTGGCCTGTATGAGGATTTCATCCAAATAAGAAGCCAGCACATACCTCTCCAATGAGAGGCGCAAATGATTGTCCCCGTTAGCAATCTGAGCTAACTCAGCGATATCATAATATTTCGCAGCCAGCTCCCCTTGTTCTTCCACAAGCGCCCGTATGTTTTCTCGTATAGATTCATTTTGTTGCAGAGATACGTTTAGATGATTCACGACTTCCCGTTGCGCGTTCAGTTTTTCCTGCATTTCTTCCAATTTCTCTTGAGCGGCGTTTAATTCTGGCCTTTCTTTTTCTTTCAGCTTTTGGTTCAACTCTTCCAGTCGCTCATTGACGACATGCACCCTTTGTTGGTACTGCTGGATTTCGTTTATCATTTGTTCCATCTTTTGAGGCGCTCTAATGGCGGATTGATATTCCTCGACTGATTCAAAAGAAAATTGAACAAGCGTTTGATCAAATTCCGTTTTCCGTTGTTCTAGAGCCTTTTTTCCTTGCTCCAAGTAGTTTTGTCCTTCTTCTACAGAAGTTTGGATCTTCTGCCATTCGTCCCGTTTTCTTTGATATAAGCTTTGGATATCTTTCCATTTCTTATCTGCATCTTTATATAAGTTTTCAAGCTTGGCCGCTTCTTCAACTAATTCACCAGGATGATCGGTCGTGGAAGACACGTTTTCTTTTAATGATTCCAACTCTGTTTTTCGCTTGGTTTGCTCCTGTTGTTGGTCATTGATGGTTTGCTGTAGCGCGTCTTTTTCTTTTTGCAGCGATTCCAATTGCTGATCCATTTGGTCCACTTTCTTCTCGATCGTTTGAATATCTTCTATTTTTTCTTTAAGGTCGTTATATTCTTCTAGGGTTTTTTTCATATCATCAGAGCAGGTCTGTCTTTCTTCTTGTATCGAATCTTCGGAGAGTTCGTGCTCCACTTTTAAATCGCTCCAGATGCTTTCCGTCAATTGACGCTGTGCTTCTCCTTCAGATTTCACCTGGATCAAATCATCCTGTACCTTCTCGAAGGATCGTTCTGCTTCTTTATGACGCTCCCTAAGACGGTCCACCTGTTCTTCACTCATCACCTCATCCGGTTTTCCTGCCAGATCAGGGTGTTCAGATGAGCCGCACACAGGACACGGTGTGCCATCACTTAAATGTAAGGATAGGGTGTACGAATGATGTTTTCTAATATCATCCAGCGCTTTTTCATAAGTCTCCTTCAATGACTGTAACGTTTGTTTTTCTTCTTGATAGTTTTTGGAAATAGATTGATATTTCGTGCGTAGCTTGGACAATTGGAACCACTCTTTGGATAAGCGCTCAACGGTTTCTTTTCTGATTTTCAAGTTCTGATAAGACTGCTTTTTCTCATAAGCCGCTTCTCTTAAAGACCTTTCGCCTTTCATTTTTTCTTTCATCCATTTCGTGTCTTCATGAATCTTTTGTTCCGTTTCCTTTAAATCTGAGAGGGAACGACGGTTCTTGTTCATCTCCTTTTCGAGATTTTCTAGTCCTTGATTCTTTTTCAAAAACTCTTCCAAATGCTCTTTTTCTCTTAATTTTTGTTGCCAGGCTTCTCTTAACCTGTCACGATCTTCTTGTAGATCCGCTTCCTTCACATATTTTTCATGAATATCATGAAACTCTGACTTCACACGATTGTATGTTTCTTCTCTTTCTTTTTGAGTCGAACGAAGCTGATCAAGTTCTCTTTTTCGTTCTTCGTACTGCTTTTCATAGGGCCGGACCTCCGCTGCCTGTTTTGCATCGGCATGCTCTTTCTCCAAATCTTTGATGGCAGCCGAATTTTCTTCGAGTTTTTGTTCCTCAATGGACAACCTGTCCCTTTCTTCAAAAAGATTCAGGAGCTGCTTTGATTCATAGTACTGGTTTTGCAAGTGATCTGTGTTTTGCTGAAGCTGATGCATATAGGCTTTTTCATCAGAAACCAATTGTTTCTGATGAGCGATTCGTTGACTCAATCGTTCCCGGACTTTTGAGAGTTCCTCGTTTTCCAATTGAGCATCTGCCTCTTCGCCCCAAACGATTCTCTCTTTCTCCTGAGAAATTTTCCATTCAAATTGATTGATCTCCGTTTCCAGTGCCTTCGATTGTTTCTTGAAGTAGTCGGTCACTTCTGCGAAAAACTCCGTTTTGAAAATGCGCTGTAAAATTTCTTCTCTCTCTTTACTGTTTTCAGAGATTAACTTTCGGAATTCTCCTTGTGGAATCATGATCATTTTCCGAAATTGTTCATAATCAAGACCGAGAATTTCTTCAATGTATTCATTCACTTCTTTGATTTTCGATGCTACCAGTTTCTCTTCTTCGTCTTGAATGATATAAAAATCGGCACGGGCAGGGTCTTCTTTCCATCCCTCACCACGCTCTTTTCTTTTCATTTGTTTTGGCATCCGCACAATGCGATACGTTTTACCTCTTAGTTCGAAAGTGAATTCTACATAGGTTGGCTCTCCTGAATCTGCGAAATGACTGCGCATCGAGTCCTGGTCCCGATCGCTGCCACTCGCACGTCCATAGAGGGCAAAGCACATCGCATCAAAAATCGTTGTTTTTCCTGCGCCTGTAGGACCGGTAATGAGGAAAATCGACTCTTCTCCTAAAGTTGTAAAATCAACCACCTGCTTATGACGATAAGGACCAAAAGCTGCCATTGTAAGAGTGAGTGCTTTCATCTTATTTCCCCCTCTCTTCTTTTCTCAGCTTATCTATGGCTTGTTCGATCAATTCTTTCCGTTCTAGCGGGATCGATTCCCCTTTAATGTCTTCATAAAAAGAAGCGAAAAGATCGGCGTGTGATAGTTTTTGACGCTTTTTGACTTCCTGCAGTTCTTCCATTTGCAGGTTCGTCTTTGACCTGCGTCTTTCCAAGTGAAGAATATTCGGGTACACCTTTCGTAATTTGCCCATGGGATCCACAAGCTGCCCATCATCTAAGAGGCGCACATGTAAGTAGTTTTCGGGATTTCCAGTGGCTTCTCCAATAAGCAGGTCTTCAAAATAACCTTCAATGACTTCGAAATCTCTTAGCGGCGTAAGTGGAATTTTTTCTAATTCACAAGAACCTTCCCGATCCATATCAATCAGCGTCACAGATTTCGCATGATTGACTTCAGAAAACGAATATTTCAAAATCGATCCGCTGTACCTTATATAATCCTCCGTCACTCTCTGAGGCTGATGAAGGTGACCGAGGGCGACATAAGAAAAAGCATTGAATAAACGGGCATCCACATAAGGACTCCCACCAATCATAGACAAGCGCTCTTCAGATTCCGATTCCATCCCCCCGGCTAAAAAAGAGTGGCCAATCCAGACATGACGATCATCCATGTTAAAGCGTTGCTCGATATCCCGGATCAGAACTTCTGCTGCCTGTTGATGAGTTTTAATAGCTTCATCTTCAAACACATACGCCACTTCAGCAGGCTCTACATAAGGGATGAGATGAAAATGAACAGGTCCGTCTTGATCGTACAACGTGACAGGTTCTCTCTCTTTTTGTAACATCGTATCTAAGAAGAGCCCTTGCTTCCTGAACATTTGACTGCCGAAGTTCAACCGATCAGGACTGTCATGGTTACCCGAAATCGCAAGAACAGGAACCTGGAAGTCATTAATGAGAGTCGTCAACGTTTCATTCAGTAATTCCACCGCTTGTTTTGGTGGGATGGAACGATCGTAGAGATCCCCTGCAATAATGATGACATCCGGCTTTTCTCTCTCTACAATTTCAACGAATTGCTGAAGAATATAGCGTTGGTCTTCAGTCATATGTACATAGTTCACGATTTTTCCCAAATGCCAGTCAGCCGTGTGTAAAATTTTCATGGGTTCACCTCTCTTTTATTCTTCTTCTATTTTGTATTTCTCATATAATTGATCAAAAACGGATAAAGCAGAAGGAAATGGTGCATTCCACTCTAAATAGGAACTGATTTCATCATAAGATTTCGCCTGCTTCGGGAAACTGTGGTCATCGAACATCCATTCAGCGAGTTGTTTTTCATCATTATTTTTCTTGTTCCCTCTGTATCTCATCATATAGTGGTAAAAAGATCTCATCGGATTTGTTCCTCCTCGCATATTCCTACATTATTTTTATCATGTTCCGGCCTGTACAGCAAAAGATAATAGTGTAAAAACAAAAATCTACACCTTTTTGAAAATGTTAAAATAAAAAGCCCAGAGATGTGCATCTCTGGGCCACTCCAAGTGCCTCTTTATTCTCTGAATATCTATTCTTCAGATTCCATGAATTCCCGGTGATTTTTAAGCTTCTTACGGTAGACGATCCTCGATAGGATGATGCTTACCTCATACAAGAGAATCAAAGGAACCGCAACCACCAATTGCAGGATGAAATCCGGTGGGGAAATGATGGTTCCGATAATGATCAAGATAAAATACGCATATTTCCGTACTTTCACCAGAAAGACTGGATTGACGATGCCGAGGCTCGTCAAGAACATGATGATGATCGGTATCTCAAATAATACCGCAAAAGGAATTGTTACTCTGAAAAGAAAGCGGAAATATCGCTCGACCGTATAAATTTCATTGAACATTCCATTATTGAGGGACAAGAGAAACGGCAGAATCAACTGAACAAATACGATGTAGCCAAATGTGAGACCCGCAAGGAACAATAAAAAGATCGCGGGCACGTAGGAAAGCGAAACCCTCCGCTCTTTCGGTGTTAAGGCGGGTTTAACGAATAACCATATTTGTAACGATAAAATGGGCAATGTCCCAACGATCGCTACAAGGCTTGCAATCGTAAAAATGATCCAAATGATTTCACCTGGACTCGTCATATTCAATTCAAACGGTAAATCTTTAATGAAAAATGTTTGTATTCTTTCAACATAGATAAAGCCTACAATGAAGAAAGTGATAAAAAAAGCTAACGTCCATAATACGCGTTTTCGCAACT
Source organism: Halobacillus trueperi (assembly GCF_003386945.1). Lineage (NCBI taxonomy): Bacteria > Bacillati > Bacillota > Bacilli > Caryophanales > Bacillaceae > Halobacillus > Halobacillus trueperi. The sequence goes on from NZ_QUAE01000005.1 coordinate 193,454, forward strand.
CACTCAAGTGATCGGTGACATTCATTTCGATATCCTGAGTTATCTTTTGTTCTGACACTACATTCACCTCCAGGCTGATAGGAGCCTGACAAAAAGAAGATGTAAGGGAAAGCCCCTTACACCTTCTTTATTCATTTTATTCTTTGGTTTTCTTTTCTGTCTTACTGCTTTCATCATCAGACATAATGTCGCCTGTAGCTTTCTTGAATTCCTTAAGGGAACTACCGAACGCCTTCCCGATTTCAGGAAGTTTTGAAGGGCCAAAAACGACAAGTGCGATGATTAAAATCAGAATGAGACCTGGTACACCAATGCTTGATAACATGGTCAATCACTCCATTAGTTATGTCTTAAGAAAATTATGCTTATGTTATTTATTCGTTTTTTCTTCACTAGAGTCACTTGTTAGATCACGAGCAGAGTTTTTAAATTCTTTCAACGTTTCTCCAGCAGCCTTCCCGATTTCAGGCAATTTCTTCGGGCCGAAAATGACTAACGCAATCGTCAAAATCAAAATCAGACCTGGTATTCCGATACTTGACAGCATGTCCATTCACCGCCTTCAACACGTACTTTAAATCTATTTTACAAGAGTAGACAAAGAAAAGAAACAACTTCACCTAAAATTTCTTACCATCTTTATCTTTCCTATCATATCATGCCCTGTATTCTATTGTCTCTACCTCTTCCACTTTTTAAACAAATCTCTTGCTAACGCGTATTCCCCTGGTGTGTTCATATTAAAAAAGTGCATGGAAAGTTTCTCGTGATCGATGCCTGGATAAGTAGACAATTCTTTTGTTTTAATATCATCAAAAAGCCCTCGGACTTTCCTGCCGCCTTGAGATAGATAAGACTCAAGTTTGTCTAAAATACGGATATGATACACTCCGGAGATAGGCTGAAATCGACCATCATAGACAGGAATTACCGCATCAACCGTTTCACCTGCCTCTTGGATTAAATGACGATAAACCTCTTCACTTACGAAAGGAGTATCACACGCAGCCAAGATAAACCAGGTGGCCGGCTTTTCTTTCATGACCGCATGCAATCCAGCGAGGGGGCCTGCATCTTCGTAAATGTCCTCGACGACCGGGAAAGGGACGTTTTTTCGTGCATTCTGGTTCACTATGATGGTGTCGGTTACCTTTGAAAGAGTCGAAGCAATCAACTCCAATGAGGTTATAGAATCGAAAGTCAAAGAAGATTTAGCGGTCCCCATTCTTGTTGATCCTCCCCCATTGAGAATCACTCCACACAAATCCTTTTGTTTCATCAGGAGCTCTTCCGGTCGTAGGTACGGAAATAATAGTCATACGGGTTCTTTTCATCTTTCAGACCCTTCGTCTCAGAAACAAGGGTCCACTCGGCTTCGTCATATTCCGGAAAATAAGTGTCCCCCTCAAAGCTTGCATCGATATAAGTCAAATACATACGGTCCGCATAAGAAAGCATTTTTTCAAAAAGTACACTTCCACCGATCACGAACCATTCTTTATCCGGATTATTCTTCTCCATTTGAAGAATTTCATCAATGGAATGGATCACTGTACATCCTTCACGGTCATAATTCTCATTGCTTGTAATAACGATGTGCTCCCGCTCAGGAAGAGGTTGTGGAAAGGACTCAAATGTTTTCCTTCCCATAATGATTGTTTTCCTCCATGTGGTGTCCTTGAAAAATTTAAAGTCGTTCGGAATATGCCATGGTAAATCATTGTCTTTCCCAATCAATCTGTTTTTATCCATTGCAAATATGAATGAAATCATCCTTAACACCTCTTTATTAAGATTTGCTTTATTAAACGCTGGTTTTATTTATTGGTTATTAAAGTATATGGCAGGATTAAGGAAGACTCGATTTCGAGACGTTTGTGAGATTCTAGGGGCTGCGGGAAAAGGCTCGCTTTCCATGGGGCGGGCGCTGAGACTCCTCGGACTATGTCCTGTGGGGTCTCAGCTGGCCCGCATATCCCATAGGAGTCTTCACCGTTTCCCTCCGCCCCTTTACCATATGATGTTCTCGAAATCCCTTCTATAGTACCCTGCCTAGTTATGTTGTAAAGTCCTGTTTAAACCGCGTCAGTATAGGATTCTATCTATGAAAGTTCCTGTTCCTGGAAGGTAGTTTCGAGAACCTCTTACAGCAAGGGACTACGGGGGATGGGGAGACTCCTGCTGGAAGTGAGTGCTTGGTGAGACCCCGCAGCAGGAAGGCAGTCCGAGGAGGCTAAGTGCGCTCCCGCGGAAAGCGAGTCATCCCCCGTAGCCCCAACCTTGCTCATCAAAAGTCTCGAAACTGAGTCTTCAACTAAAGGAAGCTTATATTGAATTCGCGATAAATTACTTCATGTTAAACAGCTACTGGAGCTTTAATGCTTGGATGGGGATCGTAACCTTCGATGGTGATATCCTCCATATCGAAATCAAATATACTTTCTTTTTCCTTGTTCAAGGACAAGGACGGCAGGGTTCTAGGTTCTCTCGATAATTGTTCATGGATCTGATTCATATGGTTGCTGTATATATGAGCATCTCCAAGAGTGTGAATGAATTCACCGACTTCCAATCCACATTCATGGGCGATCAGGTGGGTTAACAACGCATAGCTTGCAATATTGAACGGTACTCCTAAGAAAATGTCCCCGCTCCTTTGATACAACTGGCAGGATAACTTACCATCTGCGACATAAAACTGAAAAAGGATATGACAAGGTGGCAAAGCCATGTTTGAGGGAACATCCTCCGGGTTCCATGCGGTTACGATATGTCGTCTTGAGTCAGGGTTATTTTTGATGCTTTCTACCACATTTTGAAGCTGATCGATGGTTTCGCCTCTGCTTGTTTCCCATTCCCTCCATTGCTTTCCGTAAACCGCGCCGAGGTCACCGAACTCTTTTGCGAAGGCATCGTCTTTTAGGATTTTCTCTTTGAACGTGTCCATCTGCTCTTTGTATTGCTTTTTGAACTCCTCATCCTTCTGGCTGCGGAGTCCAAAATCAGTCATGTCAGGGCCTTGATAGTCTTCACTCTCCACCCATTTTTGAAAGGCCCACTCGTTCCAAATGTTATTCTTATTTTCCAATAAATAGCGGATGTTCGTATCCCCTTTCATGAACCATAACAGTTCACTAGCAATCAGCTTGAAAGGAACACGCTTTGTGGTCATGAGCGGAAAACCTTCTTGAAGATCAAACCGCATCTGATGTCCAAAAACAGAAAGGGTACCGGTTCCTGTTCGGTCTCCTTTTGAGTTTCCTTCTTTCAACACGTGTTCACACATATTTAAATAAGCCTGTTCATTCTTTGACATGGCTGGTCTCCTCTCTGCATTCTTGTTCACGGTAGAACTCTTTTAAGTATTGAAGCATAAATTGATGACGTCTTTCCGCTTCTTGCTTTCCACTTTCGGTATGCATCAATTCTCTTAGTTTCAAAAGTTTTTCATAAAAATGGTCAATGGCATCCTTTTCCTCTCCCTTATATATCGGTTGATTGATGGTACCACCAAAAGCAAAGGCTCGTGCAATGCCGACCGCTCCGATGGCATCCAACCTGTCAGCATCTTGGAGGATTTCTCCGATTCTCGAATTCGGAACAGCTCCTTTTGAAAAAGATACCGTTCGGATCGCATCCGCGATCAGATCGACCTCTTTTTCTGAAAAACCGACATCCACAAGGAGTTTATCCCTTTGAAGAATCGCCTGTTCAGGATTGGAGAACAATTTATGATCTCCTACATCATGAAGGAGGGCTGCCACTTCACATAAAAATGGATCATCACCCTCATTGACCGCGATGTATTTCGCCCATGCGGCCACGCGTTTCATGTGGATGTCATCGTGGCCACTCGTATCATCACGAAATAGATCATTAACGAAATGCCTGATTGTTTCCAGTGCTTCCCTTTTGTCCATGATATCCTCCTAAAAGTTGAAAAGGTCCATTTGTCGTGGATTAAGATCTTCATACTTGATATCAAGAAGCTCCTGCATTTGCTTAGCATTATCTGCGGCATCGCCACCTGAATTGTTGTTAAACAAAAGAGTGACCTCAGGTGTCATTTTTTCGAGCTTTAACGCCTGATCTTTCCACTCCTGCAATTCTTCCTCATTGTACCTATACAAAAAGCGGACGCTCCGCCAGTCTTTACGACCATTTTTGTTCCAGCCGTGAATATTTCGTCCATGAAAACGCACCAATGTCTTTTCAGGATGGGTAGGTACAAGAATGCGTGGTACAGAGCCTTCTCCTGCTTGTGGTTCGTCACATATGCTGTGAATCCATTGCTGATCTTTCATGAAAGATAATATTTGTTCATAATAGGAAGGCTCAAACCACGTACGGTTTCTAAACTCCAGTGCCAGTGGATAATCTTCCATCCACTCCCGGATATAACGAAGTTTTCTTATGTTCTCTTTTCGCACATCAAACCATGGCGGAAATTGAAATAATAAAGCGTACACTTGTCCGCTTTCCCATACGGGCTGGATCGATTCTTCATAACGCTTCATCAAATCCTTCGCTTCCTGAACCGTCCTTGATTCTCTGTCATGACCTGTCAACTGTTGAAATGCTTTAATGACAAATGAAAAGGACTCAGGCGTTTCCTTCATCCATTTTTCATACCGGGAAACGGGTTGGATTGCATAAAAGGCTGTATCTACTTCAACCACAGGAAAGTGGGAAGCATAAGCGGATAATTTCTCCTCAGGTCTTGTCCGGTCCGAATAAAGAGCGGGGTGGTCTCCCCATCCAGTCAAACCAATGCGTATTGTCACCTGTAATCCCCCTTACCTTCGATTAACCGTTTTTTCCCTGTTTCATTTTCAAACCCATATATAAAATGGTCGGCTTGAATGATTATAGCAGATCATTGCCGAGCCTTGTATCAGAATAAACCATGGATAATGCCCTTGTCATCTACATCCATCCGCAAAGCGGCAGGCTGTTTAGGCAACCCTGGCATGGTCATGACGTCCCCCGTTAAAGCGACAAGGAAACCGGCCCCTACTGATGGATAGATCTCTCTGACGGTTACCCTGAAATTTTGCGGACGCCCCAGTTTTTTAGGATCATCAGATAAGGAATATTGAGTTTTAGCCATACAAACAGGCAGATCTCCAAATCCGAGTTCTTTCAGTTGACGAATCTGTTTCTCAGCTTTTGATGAAAAATCAACACCTTCAGCTCCATAAACGTTCGTCGCAATTTTACCGATTTTTTCTTCGATCGAATCTTCCAATTCATAAATATATTTCATAGGAGCGGTTTTCTTCTCACAAGCACCCATCACTTTTTCTGCCAGGTCCAAACCACCTTCACCACCTTCGGCAAAGACGTTTGTAAGGGATACCTCCACCCCTTGTCCTTCACACCATTGAGTAAGAAACTCAATTTCCCGATCTGTATCTGAAGGGAATTGATTGATCGCCACAACAAATGGAAGTCCATACTGGTGGATGGTTTCCATGTGCTTTTTCAAATTTCCGATCCCATCCTTTAGAGCTTCCATGTTTTCACTCTCAAGCAACCCTTTTTCCATACCTCCATGCATTTTCAAGGCCCTTATCGTAGCTACAATAACAACTGCATCAGGTTCAAGATCACCTGCTCTTGTTTTAATATCCAAAAACTTCTCTGCTCCAAGGTCAGCTCCAAAACCAGCTTCTGTTACCACATAATCTCCAAGTCTTGCAGCTAAGTTTGTGGCCATCACACTGTTACATCCGTGGGCAATATTCGCAAATGGTCCTCCATGAATAATGGCTGGTGTATTCTCAAGGGTCTGGACAAGGTTTGGTTTGATCGCATCCTTCAAAAGAAGTGTCAAAGCCCCTTCCACTCCTAATTGTTTGACTTGAACTGGCTCTTTATCATAGGTGTATCCAATGACAATTTCAGCAAGTCTTTGCTTCATATCAGTAAGATCTTTCGCTAAACAAAGAATGGCCATAATTTCTGAAGCAACAGTGATATTGAAACCATCTTCTCTCGGAACTCCTTTCACAGGGCCACCAAGACCAACAATCACTTCCCTTAAAGCTCTGTCATTTAAATCCATCACACGCTTCCACGAAATTCTTCGGGGATCGATGTTGAGTTCATTTCCTTGATGAATATGATTATCGATAAAAGCAGAAAGTGCGTTGTTCGCTGATGTTATGGCATGGATATCCCCGGTGAAGTGCAGATTGATTTCCTGCATCGGTACAACTTGGGAATAGCCTCCTCCCGCTGCCCCACCCTTAATTCCCATCGTGGGGCCAAGGGAAGGCTCTCTCAGTGCGATCACAGCACGTTGATTCAGCCTGTTCAAGGCTTGTCCCAATCCGACCGTTACCGTGGATTTCCCTTCTCCAGCAGGTGTCGGGTTGATCGATGTCGTTAAGATGATTTTCCCCTTTTTTCGATCCGAAAGTTTATTCAACAGTTGGTCCGACAATTTAGCCTTATAGTGTCCATAAGGTTCCCAGTCTTCCTCTGATAAGTTCAACTGTGCAGCTATCTGATGGATTGGTTTCATATTAGCTTCCAAAGCAATTTCTATATCGGATTTCATTGAAGATCTTTCCTTTCCTTATGTATCTTCTATCATTGTACCTGACTCTCGTTATGAGTTATAGTACCCCATCCTGGGAAGCGGTTACAAGTTGTTGAAATTTATTAGAAGCAGAATGTTGACGCTCCTTTTTTCATACGATATATTTGAGGTAAGCAAATAACAAGATCGGAAACATAAATGACAGGTAACTCCTCATAGAAGTGCTTCGGAATTTATTGTTCCGACCTTCTATGAGGTTTTTTCGATCTGATATTTGTAATTTCCACGTTTTACGTGCAAGATTTAGGAGGAACAAATCATGCAAAATGGTACAGTCAAATGGTTCAACGCAGAAAAAGGTTACGGTTTCATTCAAGTTGAGGGTGGAGACGACGTATTCGTACACTTCTCTGCTATCCAGGAAGAAGGCTTCAAATCTCTAGAAGAAGGTCAAGCTGTTACTTTCGAAATCGTAGAAGGCGACCGCGGCCCACAAGCTGCGAACGTTGTGAAAGAATAGATGTTTCATCAAAAGCAATCTCCCCGGAGATTGCTTTTTCTTTACACTCTAACGACCAACAATCCACATAACTCCCCCACTCAATATTGAATATTAGCTCCCGATTGTGGAAGACTCCATTTCGAGACTTTTGTAGAGTGGATGGGGGCTGCGGGGAATGACTCGCTTTCCGCGGGAGCACTAGGGCACATACCGCGCATCCTTAAAGGAAGCCTGGCCTATTTGAAATAATGAATGACAATTCCTGGCCATGGATACGGGGTCAGGGAAACGACGATTTGCAGTGCTTTGAAGCAGTCAGTAGAAAAACACACACGTTCATGTCTCCATTCGTTTTTCATGCGGACGTTTCCCAGACCCTGTTCCCACGCCTTATTCTTGCTGGATCTATGGTCAAAACGACTCTATAACGGCGTTGGCGAACAGGGCTTTTTTACAGAGCTCGGGAGATTACTGTTAGAGGGATTTCGAGAACCTCGTATGGTAAAGGGGCGGAGGGAAACGGTGAGACTCCTATGGGAGTGTGGGACAGGTGAGACCCCGCAGGACGAAGTCCGAGGAGGCTCACCGCCCGCCCCATGGAAAGCGAACTGTTTCCCGCAGCCCCTACACTTCCACAAAAGTCTCGAAATCAAGTCTTACACAATCCTGCCATATTATTGAATAAGGGCAATGGTTCTTGTCAAATGGCTCGTACCATCGTATAATGGATCGCTGTTGGTTCTATTTGCCCGCGGTTCGGGAACTCCCGCGATACCAAAACTAAGGAGGAAATACGATGAGTAACGAAGTACTTTGGATATTATTTGCACTAATTAATTTCGCATTACTAATTGGAGTTTATCGATTGTTCGGAAAACCTGGCTTATTTGTGTGGATCGGAATGTCCACCGTCCTTGCCAATATCCAAGTAGTCAAAACAGTAGAGATGTTCGGCTTAAATGCCACTCTAGGAAATATTGTCTATGGAACAGCCTTTCTAGCTACCGATATCCTTAACGAGAAATACGGGAAAAAAGAGGCGAGAAAAGCTGTGTGGATGGGCTTTTCCACATTAATCATTATGACAATCATCATGCAGTTCGCCATTCTTTTCAATCCTGGCGAAAACGACATCGCTCAACCAGCGTTGCAGGCTTTATTTGGTCTTGTTCCAAGAATTGCACTTGGCAGCATGCTTGCTTATATTGTAAGCCAATATTTTGATGTATGGTTATATGCCAAACTGAAAAAGCTCTTCCCGTCTGATCGTGCGCTTTGGATCAGGAACAATGGGAGTACGATGATCAGTCAATTGTTAGATACGAGCATTTTTTGTTTCATCGCTTTTTTCGGTTTGTATCCTTTCGAGATTTGGCTTGAGATTTTCCTAACAACCTATATCATCAAGTTCATCGTGGCAGCTTTGGATACACCATTCTTTTATATGGCCAAAAAAATGCCGCATTCTGAATGAGGAGGTCATGTGCTATGTTAGAAGTGTACACAGACGCTGCCTGCAGTGGAGAACCTGGGCCAAGTGCTGCAGGAGTGGTCATTAAACAAGGCCAAAAAACGGAAGAATATCAATTTCACTTAGGGACTTGGACGAATCATGAAGCGGAGTTCCTAGCAATCATCCATGCTTTGCAAATTTGCAAGAAGAAGTATCCCGGAGAAATCATTTCGATCAGGTCTGATTCAAAAATCGCCGTAGATACCATGGATAAACGATACACAAAGAATGAGAAATTCCTTCCCTTGTTTGAAAAGATTATGAACCTTGAAGAAAACTTTTCCTATGTTTTTTATAAATGGATTCCTGACAAACAAAACAAAAATGCAGACCGCCTTGCCAGAGAGTGTCTGCAGACGAAACAAACCCCAGATCAGCAGTGATCTGGGTATTTTTTATTTGCGTGTGGTCCTTGCAATGGAAAGTTGTTCTTCAATGGATTCATAAGCCTTTCTTTTACTAGTAATGGATGGATTCGAAATAAGTTCTAAAATACTAATGAAAAAACTTGGGTCGAAGGACTGTTGAATTTTCAAAGTCATGTTTACAGCTACAATGGTTTTCCATTCAGGAGCATTAGAAGAGTTATTCCCAAAATATATAAATTGTACATCCTCATCACTCAATTTAAACCCCTTACTCCAAAGGTCTTCTAAGAAGTAAGCTAACGTGTTTCTATCCATAATACTCTCCTAACCTTATCCGTCATCGGTATGTATTTTCGACATTTTTCTATATCATAACAAAAAATTCGAAGTTATCGGCAGTCCGACCTGAATTTTTCGCGATTTTTTCATTCCTTTCAACAATTTCAACCATAAGAAAAGCCAGGTGCATTCACCTGGCTGAAACGGTCCGTTCATATCTTTTTTTGTGGTAGAAATGAGAACTTTGGTTTTTCATTCTGAAGACATTCATCACGGTTTGAGCAGGGACGCTTCCCAACTTAGCTAATACGAAAATCATCAAACTACTGTAAACGGCGACCGTTAACATTATGAAAACCACCATTTTTGTTCTCACCTTTCTAATTGAAAATGAATTTCATTTCTAATTAGAATCTTAACAAACATTCAAGAAATGAGCAATGTTTTTTGCACATTTACATTCGTTCCTGTAATGCCCTTTCCTCGGCAGGAATTCTCACCGTGAGGACAAGCAAGTGTAGGAATGGGAAAATCAGTGCCGTTAAATAAGCATGAAACAACACAGGGATGACCATCAATTCAAAAAAGACGATCACGTAATTCGGGTGTTTCACAAACCGGTAGATCCCCTTCCGAATGGGCTCTTCATCCGGTAATACGAGAATTCTCGTATTCCACCGTTTTCCTAAAGTTCGAATGCAAGCGATTCTAAGAATCTGTAACACGAAGAATCCAGTGAGCGCGATATAAAAAAATGGTTGCTGAACATATGGAGTCCAAACGAACTCAGCAATGACACATACAAAAAATGAGCTGTGTAAAAGAATGAACAAGAAATAGTGACCTTGCCCCCACTCCTTTGCACCTCTTTCCACCATCCACTTACGATTACGATTAGCCAGGGCAAGTTCGCCTAACCGCTGAAATATTAAAAAAGCTAAGATCATCCATAAAAAAATCTCCATTCTATTCCCACTCCAAACTGACAATTTCTGAACTAAATCCAGGTCCGAGAGAAGTCATGATCGATTTCGTCCCTTTTTCATGTTTCGTCTTTAAGACTTCATGCAGCACAAAATGTACCGTTGGGGAGGACATATTCCCATGAGCGGATAACACCTTTCTCGGAATAGTTAAAGCCTCCTCATTCAAATCAAATACTTCCTCGTAGGCTTCCAACACTTTTCTACCGCCGGGATGAGCAACAATGAAAGGCAGGTCTTTAACGAGCCATCCATTGTTGTGTACGACTTGTTCCGCATGTACACTCCAAAATTCCTTGACTAACCGGGGGATACTTTTATTAAAAATAACTTCAAAACCTGTATCTACAACCCTCCATCCCATCACATCTGTACTGTGAGCTTTTGTTCTGGAACTGGAATTGATAATTTTGGGAAGAGGATGCTTTTTTTTCTTCAATAAGAGGGATTGGTCCCCCGCTACTAAGACAGCGGAAGCTCCGTCTCCAAATAAAGCAGTACCTACGAAATTGCTCACTCTGGCATCCTCCGCCTGAAAGGTCAAGCTGCAAAGTTCTGCACAAATAACAAGAACATTCTGATCCGGATGGCCGAGCAGCCATTCATAAGCTTTAGCGACACCGCTTGTTCCTCCTGCGCATCCAAGCCCAAACAAAGGCGTTCGTTTCGTATCCTCCCTGAAACCGAGTTCATTCATAATATAAGCATCGAGGGTAGGGGTGGAAATGCCAGTGGAAGAAACAAAAATGAGATGGTCGATATCTGCTGTAGAAAATTCATTCTCTCCCGTTAGGTTCTTTAAACAAGAAGCGACCGCTTGTAAACTGTAGGCTAATGCTTTCGTATGGTATAAATGGTTCCTCTCTTCTAATCCATGATTTTCTTTAAACCACTCTAATGGAGCAGCGAATTGCCGCTTTTCAATATTTGCGTGTTCAAAAATCGGCATCAACCTTTTTTTCTCGTGATCTTTTAGAGGAAACAATTCATAAACGAGCTCTTGAACATCGGATTGATTACAGGAATAGTCAGCACATTGAACGCCTGAAGATAGTATGTATGGCATTTTCATCCTCCTTTTTTTTACTATGTACAAAAAAGGAGGAAATTATGTCTGGAAATGGCGTCTTTCGCGGCACGATGGTCCTATGTCAAATCAATCTATTTTGGAGAGGATTCGGAGATCTTTTAAACAGTCTATTACTGCCTGCCTTACTCAATTCTAAGCATGAACTGTCCATTGATATCACTACACCGACGGTCATTGTAAGAAAAAGAAAGGTGGAAGATTTCAGTAAAGGATTTCTGATCCCTTTGAGCATTGAACAGGAACATCAACTTTCTTTGATTCTAATAATTGAAGAAAAACCATGGATGACATAGCAAAAGCGCCATTTTCTTATGGCGCTTTTGCTATGTCACGCTATGGAGCTCACACCCAGGTGAGTAAAGGGTTCGATTAAAATCCGTAAATGGTCATACCTCCGTCAACAAACAACGTCTGACCTGTCATATAATTTCCAGCGTCTGAAGCTAAGAATACAGCGGCACCGCTCAATTCCTCTAATTTACCAATCCTTTTCAGTGGTGTTCGTTCAAGAATTTCCTGGACATAGGATTCATCCTGAAGGAGTCTTTCTGTGAGCGAGGTTGGAAAATACCAGGGGCCAATCGCATTGACATTGATATTATATTTCCCCCATTCAAGGGCCAGGTTTTTCGTCATTTGGATAAGCGCGCTTTTCGTCATGGCATAAACGACTCCCGTACGTAAAGCTGTATGGCCCCCGACAGAAGAGATGTTAATAATTTTCCCCTTCTTAGAGGATTTCATCACTTGACCTGCATATTGAGACAGAAAGAAAGCACTGCGCATATTCGTCGATATAATCTGGTCCCATTCCTCCTCTGTTACCCTTTCTGCTTCACTTCTGATATTCATCCCTGCATTATTGACCCATATGTCAAGATCCCGCCCATCACGAACGTTCTCAACCTCCTGGATGATCTCCTTATAATCGTTAATATCCTTACAGATGATTGACGCCTGTTGTCCAAGCTCTTCCACTTCTTTTTTTGTCTGTTCAAGGTCTTTCAAGTTTCTGGCGATCACAATCACATCCGCACCAGATTCTGCAAAAGCGAGAGTGATGGCTTTACCAATTCCTTTCGTTCCTCCTGTAATCACAGCAAGTTTTTTTTCTAATCTAAAGTCTGGTAAGTACATTTCAATAGCCTCCATCAATAGTGTTGAATTTTCAGTATAGTATAACATTTTTGCAATTTCTTTACATAAGGGAAAGCCTGACATAGAATGAAAATCGTCAATAGAAAAAAAGGGGGTTGTCTGTATGAAAAAATGGTTGTTAGCTTTAGGTCTTTCCGGAGCACTTGTTTTAGCAGGATGTAACAATGACACGGAAGAAGGCACAAACGCAGACACAGAAAACCAGACAGAAGACACGACAGAAAATCAGGAAAATGATGAACAAAAGGTGAAGAAAGAATTGCTCAGTGCTCAAATGGCTCTGACGAACACTTTCAAACCATATCAACAGAAAATTTCTGCTTATAAAGCAGCTGTCTCAGCAGAAGAACCTGATCCAGAAGCGATCCAATCTGCAGCTGAAGAAGCTAAGACAGCAGCAAACGAAGCTTCTTCCATGGTCGACAATTATACAGTTGAAGCTGATCTACCTGAAGATGTCATGACAAAATTCGAAGAAACGCTGCCTTCCCTTCAAGCTTATTATGAAGGTGTAGAGAAAGCATTGAATGAAAACACGGAAAATGCTGACTTTACGGAAGCTGAAGAGAAATTCACGGAATTCAACGATCAGTTCAATGAAATCCTTAAAGAAGCTGGTTTCCCAGCAACTCCAGATTTGATGGAAGAAATGTCTTAAATAAAGCAAAGCCCGGCTTATCCAGCCGGGCTCTTTTCATGTTAAAACTGATAGATTTTTTTATATTTATTTGTTAAATAATCTATAAGATGATCAGGATTCAATCCTTCACCAGTAATGTCATTTAAGATTTGCAGCGGTTTTTTCATTTTTCCATACTGATGGACGTTTTCCGTCAGCCATTCCTTTATTTTGTGGAAGTCGCCTTCTTCAATGTAACGATCCACATCAATTTCTTCTCTCATCTTGGAGTTCAACTGGGCCGCATACATGTATCCTAATGCATAGGATGGAAAGTAGCCGAAATCCCCACCCGACCAGTGAATGTCTTGAAGGACTCCTTCAGAATCACTCTCAGGCGTGATTCCAAGGTAGTCTTCCATCTTTTGATTCCACAGTTCAGGGAGGTCCTTCACTTCAATTTCACCAGCAATCAAAGCTTTTTCCAACTCATAGCGGACCATAATGTGCAAACAATACGTCAACTCGTCCGCTTCAATCCGAATCAAGGATGGTTTCACTTCATTGACAGCTGGATAAAACTTCTCAAGGGGTAAGTGTTGGAAGTGTTCAGGGGCATAGGTCTTGAACAAATTATAATGATTTCTCCAAAAGCCTTCACTACGAGCGATGAAATTCTCCCAAAACAAAGATTGTGATTCATGAATACCCATGCTAGTCCCGTCCGCAAGTGGTGTAAAAGCAAGCTTTGGATCGATGTTCTGTTCGTAAAGGGCATGTCCTCCTTCGTGAATCGTTCCAAAGACAGCTGTCCGGAAATCTTTTTCGTCGTATTTCGTTGTTACCCTCACATCATTGGTATTCAGTCCGATCGCAAAAGGGTGCACCGTCTCATCTAAACGTCCGGCATCAAAATCATAACCCATACGCTCTAAAATCGCTTCACTGAACTCAGCTTGGCATTCTTTCGGGAAGTGGCCCTGCAGGACTGAGGGGTCAGGTTGATTTGGCGCTTCTTTGATCTGTTTAAGAAGAGAAGATAAAGCTTCCCTCACTTTTGGAAACACTTCATCCAGGACCTTCACAGTTACTCCCGGTTCGTAATTGTTCAACAAAGCATCATAACGATGGTTTTCATATCCCCAATAATCTGCGAATTTGCGGTTGTACTCGACCAACTTTTCCAAGTATGGGCGGAAACTTTCGAAGTCGTTGTTGCTTTTCGCCTCTCCCCACATGGATTCAGCTTTGGTTTGGAGCGTCACATAAGCTCTATACTCATCGGCTGGAATCTTAGCCGTTTTGTTGTACGTTTCCTCCGCTTCTTCCACCGCTCTTTTTAAAATGGGATCTTGGGTCTTTCCTTTCAGTTCATCAATATAATGGCGCATTTTCTCCGAGGTCTGAATCTCATGAACTTTTTGGGACATGACCCCGATCACTTCCGAACGACCTTCGATTCCTTTTCGTGGGGCTTTTGTTCTCATATCCCAAGCCATCAGCCCGATCGCTTCCCCATAAGCCGATTGTTCTTTTAATAGCTCCATAAATTTCTGTTCGGTTGTTTGACTCAAATCTACCTCTCCCCTTCACCTAAATGAATAACTTTATCAAACAAATTAGAAACCAAATCCTTTGCCATTGTCAGGCTTCGATTTTGGCTTCCTTCCGAAATATTGATAATAATCCGTTTTGATAAAGCCATTGAAGAGCTTCCGTTTTTTAGTGGCAGGCTTACCGTAAAGTTTCTCAAATCCTTCATGAGAAGTAAGAATGTACACACTCCAAGATGGATGATCACGCATAATCGTACCAAGGTTGCGATACATCTCTTCCACTTCTTCCCGCTCACCCATACGCTCTCCATAAGGAGGATTAGACACGAGGTACCCGTTTTCCTGCTTCGGTTTGAAATCACTCATCTGCATTTGTTTCCAAGTGATCAATTCTCCGAGTCCTGCTTCCATTGCATTTTTTTTCGCGATTTCAATCAAGTCGGGGTCAATGTCAGAGCCAAAGATTTGAAGCGGCTGGTCATAATTCGCTGAATCTTCCGCTTCTTGAAACGCATCATCCCAAACCTTCTGCGGTATGAAACTCCAATTCTCTGAAGCGAATTCCCTGTTAAAACCAGGTGCGATATTCTGACCAATTAATGCGGCTTCTATGGCAATCGTCCCTGAACCACAAAACGGATCCACAAACGGTTGGTCAGGGGTCCAATTTGTAATCTGTACGAGTGCAGCGGCTAGTGTCTCTTTTAATGGCGCCTCCCCTTGGCCTACGCGATATCCTCGCTTATGCAGTCCACTTCCCGATGTATCAATTGTCAATAACGCTTCATCCTTATGAATCGCCACTTCTACTCTGTAAAAGGCCCCGGTTTCTTTCAACCATGAATCAATGCCATGTTTGACCTTTAATCGTTCTACAATCGCTTTCTTAACAATCGATTGACAATCCGGAACACTGTATAGCTTCGATTTTACCGATTTACCAACAACCGGAAATTCTCCGTCTTCCTCTATAAAAGTTTCCCACGGCAATGCCTTCGTGTTTTCAAAAAGTTCATCAAATGATGTGGCTTTGAACTTTCCAACCAGCAATTTGACACGATCCGCTGTTCGAAGCCAAAGATTGGCTCTCGGTATTGCTGAAACGTCCGCTTCAAATACAACTCTTCCATTTTCTATCTGAATGTCTTCATAGCCTAAAGCTTTAACCTCTTTACCCACTATGGCTTCAAGTCCCATAGCTGCCGTTGCAATCAACGTAACTTTTTTCGACATAATGAACCTCCTTCATATGTAGCATGAACAAACAAAAACGATTTCCTTCACTAATAAATGCTTTACAAAAAGAAAAAACCCTTCTAAAAAGCATACGGCTTTTCAGAAGGGTGTCATCTGTATCATTAGCGACCTTTGAATACTCTGTAAGCCATGTTCTGTGCCATTGTACTGCAAACGGTGGTCAACCTCGTACTCCGGTGGCAATCATCTATCTGCCGTCAAACGGCCTCTTCTCTGGTTCATTTCCCATTGAAAAGTGCCCCTACCTATATTTGGGTTGCTCGCTCGTGGGGTTTACCTCGTTCCACCCGAAGTATTTCTACTCCGGCTCCGTCACTGTGGCACTTTCAAGGTAGTCATTCCATATCAAAGACTTAGGAATTTTCCCTGCCGTAAGTTCTAAAGAACTCCCTTGACTTATGGTTTCGTCAAGCACGAACACTACAAGCATCTCAGCTTGTGCGAGCATGGACTTTCCTCTGTATAGAAACCTATACAGCGATTACCCGAGTATTCAAATGAGCATTAACATTTGTCATTACGCCTCTTAAGACGTGCTAAACCATTATAACAGACACTTACACGCTTGTCATTGGAAAAAATTGAATACTAGTCAGCGTATTTATTGCCAAAAACAGCCTTCTCTAAGTTTGAAACACGCTTCAAAATATCATAATTCACTTGATGATTATTCGTGGATGGTTGCCTTTGTCTCTGTGTCGTTTCACGTGATGACACCTTCTTCAAACGGTCATTTTCCTGCTGTAGACGTTCAATTTCCTGCTGAAAACGGTCATAATCCTGAATGATCAAGTCCAGATACTCATCTACTTCTTCCTGGTTATACCCTCTCATAGACGTTTTAAAGTCTTTCTCAAGTATATCCTTACCGCTTAAATGATACTCTTCTAAGTTCATTTTTCTCACCTCTGTTTCACACATTACATCCATTTTTTCAAAAGGTAACGAAAATGTCAATTTCAAATCTGGAACATTTATTGACTCCAGAAATCTGGATCGGCCATCCGAAGCTCTTCTACCGTCTCTTCCAGGTCTAATGGAGTAATATAAACGATCTCATACTCCCCATGGTCTTGAGACTTTTTCGCAACTCTTAAGAAATATTGTGGACTACCTTCTGTATCTTCATCATATAAAACGAGACATCCTTCCGAGTGATCGATTAGAAATTGATCTTTTGCTCTGAATTGATAAGGACCTTCATACCCTTTATTATAGATCGGCTGGTAGAAATCGGCGGTCATTGTTATTTCCTCATAAACAAGCTTAAGATCTTCAGGCCATCGCTCTTCCTGGTTTTCAAAAGGTGGAAGAACGCCTAATTTCACATCATACTCTTCTTTTAGATCGAGCACGACTTCAGCCGTCCATAACTCGACTCCCATTTGTCCTGAAATGAGCACCCATTGCAAACCTTCTTCTATGTAAGTACGTAATCTTCTTTTTATAGTCTCTTTTACGAAATCAACTTTTGGATCATTATGCTTAAAAATACCCATTTCCATCGGTTTATAACCCGTCACAACAATGGTTTTCAATGTTCTTCCTCCTTACCCTTCATTTATTTTAATATGTTTCCTAGAAATAAGAAAATAAGCCACTGTTTCGTGGCTTATCTCATCTTAACTATTTGAGCCTGAACCCATCATCGGCATTTGGCCTTGACCCATCATTGGCATTTGACCCTGGCCCATCATTGGCATCTGACCGTCACCCATCATCGGCATTTGACCTTGACCCATCATTGGCATCTGACCGTCACCCATCATCGGCATTTGACCCTGAGCCGTCATTGGCATTTGACCACCTTGGCCCATCATACCTTCCATCTCTTCCATATCCTCTTCGTTCATCATCGGCATTTGGCCTTGACCCGAAGGCATTTGACCCATATCTTGAGGATTCATATAATCCATCCAGTTATAGTCTGGTGAAGACCCTTGAGGAAAAGCGAAGTCTTGAGTTCGGAAGTTGTTTTGCTCAGAAACCATATATGGGAAATAGTGGTTATTGTTCAACGTATGATTATTTCGAACGAGAATGTGGGTAGGATGAATGTAGTCTTGGTTTTCACTGAAATAGTTATCTACCACACAATTTTGGACAGGACAGACGATCGGTCTACGGTTTCCGGCTGGAGAAGACATCGGTCCACAGCCGCAAGAGTCCTGCATAGAATATTGATGCATCGTGCTTTCACTCCTTGTTCTTTTATTCCTTATCAGCGTATGTCACAAAGAGCGTGAATGTACTAGGCGATATCATCATATCCTTTACTTTCTTATCGACAGATACCCACTCACTTACATAGAAACATGGATATCATCATTAGAAGCATACTTTTATTTCCAGTAAATGTACTAGACGAATAGGGTGGGGACAAGTTCTACGCGTGGACATTGTTTTTTTAATTTTGCCAATAAAAAAAGGATGAGAGTCTCATCCTTTTCCTGCTTATTTCGCTTCTTCTTCGGATAGATCAGCAGATGAAAACGAGAATGGAAGAATTTCATCCATTGTGAATGTTTTTGTATCTCCGTGCAGATTTGTCGTATGAATTTTAACATCTGACTGGAAAAATTCACTCATGACCTGACGACAAGATCCACATGGTGGAACCGGCCTTTTCGTGTCAGCGACAACCGCTAGTTCCTTGAAACTGTTATGTCCATCAGAAACAGCCTTGAAAATCGCCACTCTTTCAGCACAACAGGTAACAGGATAGGCGGCATTTTCAATATTGCATCCCGTATAAAGGGTTCCGTCTTCTGTGACTAGAGCAGCACCTACGGGGAAATTTGAATAAGGGACATAAGCTTTTTCCCTTATCTTCTTAGCTTCATTGATTAGTTGGTTTGATTCCATTTACATCCCTCCCTACTCATGGGAAGGTCATTATATATGAATATTGGCAAAATGTAAAGCGGTTTCATATTCGGTTTTATTATAGCACATCGGGGGAGCATATAATTGACACATGTGTCGGAAAAAAGTTTATACTGAAAGAGCATAAAAATCATATGGATCAGGAGGAACAAAATGAAATCAATTTTAAATTACAACAAAATCATTTGGATTTTTATTTTGTTATTGATTTTCACAGGTATTTTCACTTATCTTCAACTACCAAAACGGGAAATTCCTGAAATTAATGTAAATGTATCATCAATTTCCACGGTTTATCCGGGGGCAACTCCCCAAGAAGTGGAACGGACAATCATCAACCCCTTAGAGGAAGAGCTTTTGAATACAGAAGGGATTGATGAAATCACGTCTGCATCCACAACAGGGTTTGGTACCGTGACTGCTACTCTATCCGGAGATGTAAATGTAGACACAACGAATGCTAAGATCCGACAGGCCGTATCAGATGTATCAAGGACTTTTCCAGACGAAGTCCAATCCCCTGATGTGAACACGGACACAACCATGTCAGCTGTTGCTTCCTATCACCTTTACAGTGAAAATCGAACGGAATTATATAAATTGCGGGAAGAAATGCAAGAATGGAAAGCGGAATTAACCAAGACACCTGGTGTCGACTCCATTCTGGTTAAAGGCTTACCTGATCAAAAGGTCTCCGTCCGTTTGGATAATGACCAATTGAATGAGTTGCAAATTCCTCCATCTTCCGTCATCCGTTCTTTGAATGAAGAATTGGGTCCTTCACCAATTGGTACGGAACAACGAGATGGCACCATCCATCAACTCATCTTTGAAAAATATTCGGACATTGAAGAGCTGGAACGTTTATTTGTCGGAAACAGCTCGGAAGGTGAGCCTGTCACTCTCGCTGAAATTGGTTCCATTGAAATGACGAACCAAGAAGTCGAAGACCTGATTACGTATAAAGACCAGGCTGCTCTATCCGTCACCATACTTACTGAAGAAGGAGTAAACATTAGTGCCCTGCAAGAAGAACTGACAGACAAGGTTAACGTTTTGTCTGAACAGTTGCCGGCAGAGATCCAGGTCGATCGATTTTATACACAGAGTACGATTATTGATGAAGTGTTTTCAAACCTGATCACTTCCTTTGCCATATCGTTTCTTGCTGTCATCATTATCATGGTATTGGGTCTTCCATTGTCTTCAGCGATTCTCGTTGCTTTATCGATCCCAATATCCATTCTGATCGGTTTAATTCCGCTTCCGTATGTTGGAGTCGATTTGAACCAAATTTCAGTCATCGGAATGATTATAGCCATCGGTATATTGGTAGACGACGCTATTGTTGTTAATGACAACATTCAAAGAAGGTTCCAACTCGGAGATGGCCCGATGGAAGGTACCATCCGAGGTGTGAAGGAAGTCGGCAAGTCCATCATCACTTCAACACTCATGATCATTTTCAGTTTCCTGCCTTTGACGTTTCTATCGGGATCGAACGGAGATTTCATCAGAGCCCTGCCATCTGTATTAATCTTTACGGTGTTGGCATCCACCATCATTGCTCTGACCTTCATCCCTACCGTTCAATATGCAAGGAAAAAACGGAGGAGAAAATCCAAAAAGGCAAAGTCTGGACTTCTTGGTGGTTTGTTTGATCGAGTAGAACGTATCTACGCTGATAGGATACTTCCTACTACTACGAAGAAGCCACTCGTCACTTCCTTAATTGGTCTTGTTGTGTGTGCCCTATTAGCCACACTGGCCATTCGGATTCCTTTTGAATTTTTCCCTGCTGCCGATCGTCCTGAGGTCACCATTTCTGTTGAGAATCCTCAAGGAACTACGATTCAGGAAACAGAACAAGGCTTGCAAGAATTAACTGACTTCTTAGAGGAATCTGAAGAAACCATTACTGAAACAGCCATTTATTCAGGCAGTGGCCTTCCTAACTTATTCAGTTCAGGATTGCAGCGTTCAGGTGAAAATACAGGTCAAGTGCTTGTCCGGGTAGACAGAGACCAGACGAGCGCAAGTGATTTTATAGAGGAATGGGAGGAGCCTTTGAGGGAGGAGTTTCCAGAAAGTGAAATTTTCCTTGAGACCATTGTCTCTGGTCCTCCACCTTCGCCACCTGTTCAGATCCAAATCCAAGGTCCAGAGATAGAAACGTTGATTTCCGAGGCAGAGGATGCAAAAAATAAATTAAGTGATCTTGAAGGCGCAGAAATAGCTACACTCAATGCGAAGACACAGCCTTTTACGGAATACAGCGCTGACCGTACACTGCTTGCGGAAAATGACATTGCGATCAACCAAATTACATCTCAGCTCCAACTGGCAAACATCGGAGTTCCTTTGGGAACCTTTGATAATGGGGTAGAACGCTTACCGATCGAGATAATGGTTGACGACGGTGTAGAGGATGGTGTAGCCCTTTCTGAGCTGAACGTTGTCAGTCAACAGGCCAGCCAAGGCGATGGACCACCAGAAATCCTTACCCTTGATGAAATCATCACGACAGATTCAACCGAACGGATCGGTGTCATACCGCACTTGGATGGAGATCGGACCATCACAGTTGAAGCCTATCCTGTAGAGGGAATGGAAAGCAGTTTCAACCAACAAACATCGGAAGTCATAAACGAAATCAAGAATGACCTACCAGATGGTTATACGCTTGTTGAAAGCGGCGAATCCGATGCACGGTCCGAGTTCTTTATAGAAGTAACAAAACTGTTTGTCATCGTTTTGTTCCTCATTTACTTAACGATTGCCATCCAGTTCAATTCTCTGCTTATGCCTTTACTGATTACAGGAACCGTATTTTTAGCTGTGACAGGGGCCATAATCGGACTTTTCGTTTCTGGAGAACCTCTCAGTTTCCTAGCTGTATTAGGTATCGTCTCTCTTTCAGGTATTGTTGTAAGAAATTCAGTAATCCTTGTCGAGTTTATTGAGCAAAACCGTGAACGATACAGCAGTAATATAGAAGCTGTTATTGAAGCAGGCAGGGCAAGGATCCGTCCGATAGTCCTGACGTCGTTAACATCGATTGCAGCCCTGGCTCCAATCATTTATACAGGAGATGTGCTATTCAAACCATTGGCGGTATCGATCGTTTCCGGACTTGCTTTTTCAACAGTACTCACGCTGCTGCTTGTCCCCTCTTTTTACTTGTTAATATCCAGAAAATAACTGGCAGAAGAGTGATTAAAGAGTAAAGCTTCAGTCAAATGAAAAAAGCTCCCTTACTGGGAGCTTTTTTCATTTTGTTCTATATCGTTAAGGACCATATCCAAAACGTAATGGGAGGATTGATATAATTCCTTGAACCTTTTGCGGTGAACATCCAGATAATAACTATGAAGGATGATCATTTCAATGTTTTCATGTGTTGATTTCACTTGGTTCGGGTGGACGTTCGTCTTCCGGTCTTTCACGAAAGCTTCCGCTTCTTTCACCCATTCGTTAGTCATCTGAAACATCGGATCCGTTTCCTTTTTAACCTGATTAAAAAAGTCATAGCTCTTTTTATCAACGGGACCTTCCGTATTTAAAAAGCGTTGATGACGTTCATCAATGAGACGCTTCAGTTCGTTCGTATTGGCTTTTAAATTCATTACTTCCCACACCTTTCCTCCTTCATAATATCATGAGGGATCAAAGGGTATCAAAATCAACCTACGGAACGACGTCTGGCCTGTTGAGCAACCTTACCCATATATTCAAACCGTCGTTCTCTTTTCATCTTCCTTAATTCATCACGAAGCCCGAAGACTTCATTCTTCAATTCATCCATTTCTTTACGGTGGGAGACGGCCATATTAAACACGATTTCATCTGTTTTGATCGACAACCTGCGCTCAAGTAAGGAGAATTTTTCCTGTAAGTGCGAGAGCTGTTCCTCAAATTCATTTGGTGTGATGACACTATTTTTCTTCATACACTACTCCCCCTTTTATTGGTGTTATACAAATTCTCTATTGCATGCATAACTCCTCTACGGATGACAAGACTAGAACTAAAGCAACAAAACAAGTCAAACCAGACTTTAATCTTCGACATAAAAGGAGAAAAGCATATGGCTAAGAAAAAAGAACAGAAAAATAAGAAACCGACACCAGCAAAAACGGACAATCCTAAATTAGCTGGTGAGAACCGCCCTTCTACGTGATTGGACAGATGCTGTTGCTATTTTTTATAGCAGCAGCTTTTTTTATAAAATTTAATAATTTCGGGAGTAAAGGATACCATTCACTCTCTACACGAGACAAAAAACCCCTTCCATTATCGAAGGAATATGATTAGGGTTTTGAATGGAATATGGAAGGGAAGATAGTCATGGCGGTTCTCTTATATGTGTCAATCGTGTGAACAGGTGAAACTTTCCTTTCTTTTATACGTCTAAATAAAATGAGTCGCATGTATATATTCTTGGACACGAAAATTTGGTATGATACTCTCATGGCTATAGGGAGGGATTGGTTGTGAATTATCCCAATGGGAGACGTGGTTCCAAGACAAATTTAGCTCCCAAAGGAAAAACAAAACCGGATTTCAGTAACAGGGGAATGTCACTGGAAGAAGATATTAATGTAACAAATGAATATTATCTGCAAGCAGGAGTCGCGGTGGTCCATAAAAAACCCACGCCTGTTCAAATTGTACAAGTGGATTACCCGAAGCGTAGCGCCGCTGTCATTAAAGAAGCGTATTTCAAACAAGCCTCAACGACAGACTTTAATGGAGTTTATCGTGGGAAGTACATCGATTTTGAGGCTAAAGAAACGAAAAACAAAACGTCTTTTCCATTAAGTAACGTTCACCAACACCAGATTGACCATATGAGGGCTGTCCAAGCACATGGTGGAGTCAGCTTTATGATCATAAAGTTCACACCTCTGGACGAGACATACCTCCTTCCATCCTCAGCGATTTTTTCTTTTTGGGAAGATCAGTGGAATGGTGGAAGGAAATCGATTCCTTATGCTTACATTACAAATGAAGGAATCAAAATCCCTTTTCATTATCAGGCTAGGGTTCACTATGCCACTGCCATCGATAAGCTTTATTTCTGAAATGGAGGAAATGTAAATGGCCAACGATAGCCAGTCACGTACATCAAGAAGAAAACAAATGAAATCATCGAAAAAAGGAAAAAGCAATTCAAAATTCAAAAGGATTTTTATGACCCTCTTAACCATCGGAGTTGTTCTGATGTTAGGGGTTGGAGCACTATTTGCCTATTATGTCGCTACGGCTCCAAGTTTAGATGAATCGAAATTATCCGATCCATTCTCTTCCAAAGTTTATGACAAAAACGGAGACTTGTTTGCTGATTTAGCCGGAGACGAACGACGGACGAAAATCACATACAACGACATTCCTACCGTTCTTGAAGACGCTGTATTAGCGACCGAAGATGTACGCTTTTTCGATCATATTGGAATTGACTTTCGAAGAATCGGAGGCGCCGTACTGGCGAACATCACTGGCGGGTTCGGTGCTGAAGGAGCAAGTACAATTACACAGCAAGTCGTCAAAGAATCATTTTTGACGAAAGATAAAACCATAAAACGTAAAGTGCAAGAACAGTATTTGGCTATTAAGTTAGATCAGGAATATTCCAAAGAAAAGATCTTAGAAATGTATTTGAATAAGATTTACTATGGGGCTGGGTCCTACGGCGTTGCTGAAGCAGCGGAAACTTATTTCGGCAAGAAAGACCTGAGTGAACTCACATTGCCTGAAGCTGCCCTATTGGCAGGTCTTCCGCAAAGACCAAGCGGCTATATGCCCTTTGAGAATCCAGATTTAGCGAAGGATCGAATGAACACGGTTCTTAGTTTGATGGTACAGCACGGGAAAATAACAGAAGCTGAAGCAGAAGAAGCACGACAAGTGAAGATCGAAGACATGTTGATTGAAAGACAACCTGAAAAAGAAGCACCATTCCAAGCGTTCCTGGATGAAGTGGAACGTGAAATTAAAGAGAAAATGGATGGTTCAGATATATATAAAGACGGGTTGAAAATTTATACAACGCTCGATCCTAAAGCTCAGGAACAAGTTCAGCAGCTCTTAAGTAATGAAGGCCCTACTCCGTGGCCGGATGAAAAATTAATGGCGGGAATTGCTGTCACTGACACACAGACAGGTGCTATACGAGCAATTGGCGGAGGCCGTAACTATCAAAAAGGCCAATTCAATACGGCCACTCGAATTAACCGCCAGCCAGGCTCTACATTTAAACCGATTACAGCTTATGGTCCAGCAATTCAATATAATAAAATGTCCACCTATCATCAGATTAAAGATGAAAAAACTGAATTTGATGTCAATAACGGATGGACACCCAATAATTTTGATAATAAGTTTAGAGGTTGGGTATCAGCGAGATATGCACTAAGTCGTTCATTAAATATTCCTACGATTAAATTAATGGAAGAAGTAGGTATTGATAAAGCCGAAGAGTTTGCAAAGGGCCTCGGTTTTGAAGTGCCGGATAAAGGTTTTATGCTTTCAGATGCTATTGGAGGAGGAGTGGGAACCAACCCTAAAGAAATGGCTGGCGCCTACGCGGCTTTTGGTAACGAAGGCGTGTATAACGAACCACATACCGTAACAAAAGTCGAGGTACCTGGTGAAGGAACGATCGAACTTACTCCAGAGCCTGAATCAGCGATGAACAGCTATACAGCCTTCATGATTTCTAACATGCTGCAAACGACTATGAGTGAAGGTACAGGTACCGCAGCTAACGTACCTGGTGTGCCTGACGCAGGAAAAACCGGAACGACAAACCGTGGTGATTATGCCTCTGACTCCTGGTTTAATGGATACACAACGAACTATTCCATTTCCATATGGGCAGGTTACGATGAAGAAGATCCGATGTCTCAGGCGGCAAAAGATATACCCAAACAGATTTACAAGCCTTTGATGACTCAATTATCGCAAGAAATAGAAACGGCTGACTTTACTAAACCGGATTCTGTGGCCTGGGTGGATGTAGAAAAAGGTTCCAGACCTGCACGTTTACCTAGTGAATATACACCTTCGGGCCGCATTGTCACAGAACTATTCCATGTAGACAATCAGCCATCCAAAGTATCAGAAACTTACCAGCAATTGGATCCCGTCCAATCGTTGGCTGGTAAATTCAATGAAGAAACATCCAGTATAGATCTCTCGTGGTCCTACGGAGATACAGATGGAATCAGTTTCCGTATTGCTGCCTCCATCGATGGTGGAGAAATGAGAGAACTGACAACAACGAAAGATACAAGCGTCGAGATTACGAATGTCGATCCTGGGGCCTCTTACGAATTTTCTGTTGTGGTCGTCAGTGATGACGATAATACAGCCAATAGTGATCCGGCTACCGTCACGGTTCAAGCGCCTGGTTCTCTTGAACAGGAAACTCCTGATGAATCCGAAGAGGGAGAAAATCAGGAAGATGAAGAAGAGAACCCTGAAGGTGAAGGTCCTCCTGAAGAAAACAATGACGACGGAAACGATAATAATAACGGTGATGGCCAAGGCGAAGGCGAAGGCCAAGACAATGGCCAAGACAATGGTCAAGGCGAAGGCCAAGGCAACGGTCAAGGCAATGGACAAAACGATGGCCAAGACGATGGATCTGACAATAATGATGACAGTGAAAACGATGACCAAAATCAAAATGATGGTTCTGGTTCAGGTGGAGACAGTGGTTCAGACGGGAACAGTGGTTCTGATGAAGAACAACCGCCAGCCGAAGACGATCAGGATAATCAACAAGATGCGGCCTAAACAAAAAATACCCTCTCGAAAATTCGAGAGGGTATTTTTATTAGGATTTCTCTTTCTTTTTCATTCGTTTTTGTCCTTCCCTGCACAGAAATAATAAAGGACACTCTTCACAATTGGGACGCTGCGCTTTGCAGTGATAGCGGCCGAAAAAAATCATCCGGTGATGGGTCACACTCCACTCTTCCACTGGTATTTTCCTCATCAACGTCTTTTCGACTTCCAAAACAGAATCTTTCCATCGACAAAGAGCGAGGCGTTTGGAAACACGCTCCACGTGTGTATCCACTGCTATGGCAGGTTCATCAAAAGCAACGGAAGCTACGACGTTTGCCGTTTTCCTCCCCACTCCAGCTAAACTTTCCAGCTCTTTTTTTGTCGGGGGAACTTCCCCATTAAATTTCTCCACAAGTGTTTGGGAAAGCTTCTTTATGTTCTTTGCCTTGTTCCTGTATAAGCCGATTCGTTTGATATCATCCTGGAGCTCTTCTAATGGAACAGCGATATAGTCCTCGGGCTTTTTATATTTTTCAAAAAGTTGAGGGGTCACTTTGTTCACTAATGCATCTGTCGCTTGAGCAGAGAGAACGACAGCAACGAGGAGTTCAAAAGGATTGCTGTGTGTTAATTCACACTCGGCCTCAGGAAACATTTCCTCAAACGTATCTAAACAATGACGGATTTGCTGTTTATTCAACATCGTGTGTTTTAAGAATCCTCCTCCAACCAGTTATAGTAAAGGGAGATATCCCGCTTCTTATTTTCCTGCTTTTGTGTTTTTGGTGCCTGTTGGCCTTGGCGGAACTGCTTGCCCTGTTCCCGGGCTTGCTCCACCGTTTTGACACCTTTACGTTTCCACTCCCTCAGGATGCGGTCAATGTATTTAAAATTCAATTTGCTCATTAATACAGCTTCTCTTAACGCGGCCTTGATCAATGCAGGGGATTGATCTTCCTCATCAAGCCATATATTGATGGTTTCAATTTCAAATGGAGACAGGGGTCTCCCGAATTCTTGCTCGAACAACGGAAAAATATTCTCATCATACGACCGGTCATTCGTTTGAGGTTTCGGTGATGCAGCAAAAAGTTTTTCCCACAAAGGCTCCAATGAATAGTACTCATTAAGCACACGATCTTCATTTTGATTTTGTTCAATGGTCATCATTCTTTTTTGTATCAGGCTTCTAAGCACTCTTGAACATTCTTGCGCTGTAATGGAAAGATGAGTTGCCAGTTGTTCAGGTGTAGGAAAACCGTTGCCTTCTGTGCGAAAACGGTGGATTTGCAAAAGAACGACCAATTCTGTTTCATTCAACTTCAGCTGATGAAAATGTTCAAGAAGTTTGGTTGGAACGACCATTTGGTTATCCATGATGTTTTGAAAGCTTTGGTATTTAGCCAAATCAATCCCTCCATTCTTAATCTTTATGGAATGAAAAACACCGATACGCCACAGGCGTTAAATCGGTGTTCGTTCATCCACATGATTGGTGATCACGGGTAAAGTCGATTCAATAAACGAGGGAATGGAATAGTCTCGCGAACGTGCTCGACTCCTGAAATCCAAGCGACCGTACGTTCAAGTCCTAATCCGAAGCCGGAGTGTGGAACACTGCCGTATTCACGTAATTGTAAATACCATTTGTACGCATCCCCTGTGAGATCATGTTCTTCATACCTCTGCTGCATTAACTCTAGATCATCAATTCTTTGAGATCCACCGATGATTTCACCATATCCTTCAGGAGCGATCAAGTCTGCACATAGAACCACTTCTGGGCGCTCAGGATCTGGCTTCATATAGAACGCTTTGATATCAGCAGGGTAATTCGTAATGAAAACAGGCTTATCATAGCTTTCCGCAATGGCTGTTTCATGTGGGGCTCCAAAGTCTTCTCCCCATTCGATATCATCAAATCCTTTATCTTTCAAAAGTTGAATGGCATCGTCATAACTAATGCGCGGGAATGGAGCTTGGATTTTTTCAAGTTTTTCTGTATCACGACCGAGTGCATCAAGTTCAATCTTACAGTTTTTAAGAACCGATTGAACCACATGAGAAACATACTGTTCCTGTACTTGAAGGCTGTCTTCATGGTCCATGAAGGCCATTTCAGGCTCAATCATCCAGAATTCAATCAAATGACGGCGGGTTTTTGATTTCTCAGCACGAAACGTTGGTCCGAAACTGAATACACGTCCAAACGCCATGGCCGCAGCTTCCATGTAAAGCTGACCACTTTGAGACAAGTAGGCATCTTCATCAAAATATTTCGTATGGAAGAGTTCTGTTGTTCCTTCCGCCGATGATCCCGTAAGGATAGGTGGGTCAATTTTGACATACCCATTGTCATTGAAAAATTCGTAAGTGGACCGAATGATTTCATTTCGTACTTTCATGACGGCATGTTGACGCTTAGAACGTAACCACAAATGGCGGTGGTCCATCAGGAACTCTGGACCGTGTTCCTTTGGTGTGATCGGATAGTCGACAGCTTCATGAATGACTTCAAAATCTTTCACTTGCATTTCATATCCAAGTGGCGAACGAGTATCTTCCACGATCACACCTGTCACATAAAGGGAAGACTCCTGTGTTAAAGCTTTAGCATCTTGAAACTTATCTTCCCCGATTTCTGCTTTAACGACGATCCCTTGCATAAATCCTGTTCCATCACGAAGTTGCAAGAATGCAATTTTACCACTGGAGCGTTTGTTACTAAGCCAGGCTCCTAACGTCACTTCTTCGCCTACATATTTTGATACTTCAGAAATAGTTGTTTTCACACTAAAACCTCCAAAAGCTTAAGATTGATGTTTGTTTACAAAACGTTCGATTCGATCAGCTGCTTTTTCAAGCTGATCCAGAGATGTCGCATAGGACAGGCGCACATTATCAGGGCTTCCGAATCCAGACCCAGGGACGAGCGCAACTTTTTCTTCATCTAATAGAGCTTTCACCCATGCATCCACGTTCTCAAAGCCACCCTGTTCAACCGCTTCTTTCACATTCGGGAAAAGGTAAAAAGCGCCGGATGGTTTCGCACAGTTCACACCAGGAATTTGAACAAGTCGCTTGTGAAGCACGTCCAGCCGCTCTTTGAACGCTTCTTTCATTTCGTCTACTTTTTCTTCAGATGCCGTATAAGCAGCGAGTGCTGCGTACTGGGCAATGGTCGTCGGATTGGATGTCGAATGGGAAGCCATATTGGACATCGCTTTAATGACCGTTTTATTTCCCGCAGCGAAACCGATTCTCCACCCTGTCATAGAATGGGACTTGGAAACCCCGTTGATAATAATCGTTTGATCATAGAGTTCTTTTGACAGCTGAGCTACGGAAACATGTTTTTCATCTGTATAGATCAATTTTTCGTAGATTTCATCCGATACAATGAGGACATCATGCTCAAGGCACACTTCTCCGAGCGCCTTTAATTCTGATTCCGAGTACATCATACCTGTCGGGTTACTTGGTGAATTAATGATCACAGCTTTCGTTTTTGGTGTGATGGCTTCTTTCAGTTGCTCTGGTGTAAGCTTAAAGTCATTGGATTCCTCTGCTGAAACAATCACAGGCGTACCTTCAGCGAGTTTTATCTGTTCTGGATAACTGACCCAGTATGGAGCCGGGACGATGACTTCATCCCCCTTATTCAAAAGGACCTGGAACAAAGTGAACAATGCATGTTTCGCACCTGTGGTAACGATAATTTGTTCATTTGTGTAGGTTAGGTCTTGGTCGCGTTTCAGTTTTGCTGTAATGCTGTTCTTCAGCTCAGGAACACCGCCAGCTGGTGTGTATTTCGTCATTCCCTCATCCATCGCACGCTTGGCAGCATCCAAAATATAAGAGGGTGTATTGAAATCGGGCTCGCCAGCTCCCAATCCAATCACATCATGACCTTCTGCCTTCAATGCTTTCGCTTTGGCTGTGATTGCCAATGTTGTTGATGGTGTTAAAGCTTGCACGCGTTGTGCTAATTCCATAAACGTTCACTCCTTTTACTCATTCTGTCTGAAAGCAAAACGCTGATCAAACGCTTCACCCTGCAATGTAAAATAATCCAGTACGTAACGGTTCTGTTCATCGATATAAGTCAATTGAAAGACAGGTTCGTTTTCCTCAAAACCATATTGTATATCTTTGAATGTACAATTGGAGCAAGTATTCCCCCACCGGGAGCGCATCTCCTCCAAAGGCAGCGCTTCTTCTTTAGGAACCTCATCAAGGATCTTTTTTTCCTTTATGTCCATGAATAAAATTGATGCTTCTTTGGATTCGTTGATTCCTTGGACGATATGAAATTCTCTTGCGCCATGGTATGTAGAAACATGGTCGATCCTTGTAAGGTCCCCTTGTTCTCTAGCAATCGCTTCCGCTTGAGGGTGACCCTCTTTCCGGTCCTGATTCACATCTATATATACCCATAGGAAAAGGATAAAAGCTAGAATAAAGAGGATTCCTACTATCGCAAGGCTCCACTTCAACCAACTAGGTACGGTAAATGGTGAAGACTGCGGTCTCAGCATCGTCATCATCCAGTGCCAACCCAAACATCAGATTATTTTCTTTCAGTGTGCGGTTCAATGTATCGACAATTTTATAAAGATCATCAGACTTTTGGATTCTGACCGTCGATAACGTTTCAATCTTATTTTCCATCGGTTAAAAACCTCCATTGTGCGGGGTCCGCTTTTTATTATAACAGGTTCGTCTAGTCCAATGCGCTAGCGTCAGAGCCATTTTTCAATCTTATTAATCAATTGACGGGTGGACTCATAAGATACGGGGACTTCTGGTAAGGAATTCAGGAAGTATTTCCCATACCTTGCCTCTATCAACCGTTGATCACAAATAAAGACGACTCCTCGATCAGAACTGCTTCGAATTAATCTTCCAAAACCTTGTTTGAACCGGATGATTGCATGAGGCAGGGATTTCTCCATAAAGGAATTTTTCCCTTCTTTTTGCATTCGTTCGTTCCTCATCGATTGTATAGGCTGATCTGGTGGTTGAAAAGGTAAACGGACCATCATTAGACAGGAGAGATCTTCTCCAGGTATGTCCACACCTTCCCAGAAAGAACTCGTCCCTAAGAGAATAGCCTGATCGAACGCTTGAAAGTTTTTTTTCAAACGATCTCTACTTCCACTTGATACGCCTTGTGCGAAAACCATGAACTCTTCTGGGTCAATAAACTCTTTTAGAAGTGTGTAGGTTTGACGAAGCATTTCATAAGAAGTAAATAAAACAAGCATTCTCCCTTTTGTCACTTCAGCAACAGAATAAATGGCTTCACTAAGAGCTTCAACAAACGAGTCGGGATCATTTTTTATGTTTGGGAAATCATTCGGTACCATAAGCTGGACCTGCTCCTTAAACTGATAGGGAGATGGAATGACAGCTTCAATGGTATTGGCAAAGTCTTTTAACCCCAAGGACTTTCGAATGTACTGGAAGGAACCATCTGTTGATAAAGTGGCACTCGTCAATATTGCACTACGCTTTCTACTAAAAAGCCGTTGTTCGAGAAGGTGAGCGACATCGTAAGGTTCACTAAATAAATAGATCGCGTTTACGGCTCCTTCTCCTTCAATTTCCACCCATTTCACTTCTTCTTCTCTTGTGAAATCAAAATAATGAATGAGCTGGGAGCGAATCTGGTGGCATACATCAATTTGATTGTTCAACCGTGAGAGAAGAATGGGAATACTGTAGTCTTCTCTAACCGCAAGCTGCATTCTCAGTTGTTCTTCCATTTTTCCCATGTGGACAATCAATTTTTTTATCATAGCTAAGAAACGATGGGACATTTCTTTAGCTGTGTCAATGAATGACGGCATCTCTCCAGGTTTTAAAAGAAGCTGGGTACGTCCAATATCACTCTTCCCTTTCCCAAACCTCTTCTGCTTTTTGACACTTTGATAAATATAACGCGAAAGATGACTCAGCTCTTCTTTCGCCTCATCAATAGATTGTTGGCCTTTCATCAGGTTCATATAAAAATCTTCCTGCAAAGACCATTCCTTATAAAGACTCTTATGAAAGATCTCTCCAAATTGGGTCAAATGCCGTTGAAGTTCACGATAATTCATTCGTACTCCAAAGTACCGACTAGCCACTGCTTCCAAATGATGAGCTTCGTCAATAATCACATGCTCATAATCCGGCAGGGCTGATTCCTCTTTCATTATATCCATGCAAAGAAGAGCGTGATTTGTAATCACAAGGTCCGCTTGAGCCGCTTTCTCCTGGGCCCATTGGAAAAAGCTGTCGTCAGTAAAACCGAGCCTTACGGTTTTGCTTGACTGTTCCGATGATACTTTATGCCAAAATTGTCTGCCATTAGACGGAAGTTGAATTTCATCCACGTCCCCCGTACGGGTTATGGTCAACCAAACGAGAATCATCGCCTTTGTCAGTGCAATATCATAATTATCTTGATACGACCTCTCAAGCTCATAATGGAAGTGAATTAAACTAATGTAATGAGATTTCCCTTTATAAAGTACAGCCTTAATCGGGCGGGGAAACATCCGCTCGACCTTAGGTATTTCTTCTTCCAGCAATTGTTTTTGCAGACTCGTCGTATGGGTGGAAATGACGACACGTTTTCCACTTTCCATAGCCTGGAAAGCTGCGGATAGTAGGTAAGCGACTGACTTGCCCGTTCCAGCACCTGCTTCTAATATCGCATGATTGTTCTCTTCAAGAGCTTGCTTGACACTTGCTGTCATATCCTGCTGTCCTTTGCGGATTTCATAATCAGGAAGCAGACTTCCAAGGCCATTTTCTCCTTCAAACACTTGCGCTTTCCACGTATTGAACGGTGGAAGTTGAATGGTTTTAGGTGCACGATCCGGTACTTGCTTACGGACGGCAATCCCGTGCTTAAGCATCACATCAGATTCGTTGTTGCTGCCATACCGCTTTTCCTCCAAATACTTCAGAAAGAACTCTCTGAAATCACTTTTCAATTTCCCTTCGATTTTTAACAGATGCTGGATCGTGCGCTCTGGGAGACGCTGAAGTTCTTTCAATAAATAAAGGAGCAGATCAGCGGTTACTTGAGCGTCTGACAATGCTCGGTGTGGTCGATCATGGCCCATCTCTAACCGTTCTGCCAGCTGTCCCAGCTTGAAAGTAGGAGAAGTCGGCATAAGAATGCGTGCGAATTCTACGGTATCAATAATCGGATTATGTAAAGGTTGATAACCGCACCGTACCAATTCATCATTTAGAAAACCCAGATCGAATTCGATGTTATGCGCCACAATGTAAGCATGTTGAAACAGAGGATAGACATCCCCTACAATTTCAGAAAAGAGCGGTGCATCTAAAACATCGTCATTTTCAATTCCGGTTAATGACCGAATAAACGGAGGGATCTCTTTTTCTGGATAAACAAGGGAAGAAAACTCTTCCACGATGGTCCCATTTTCCTCCATAACAACGACACCGATTTCTATGATGCGATCCCCTTTTGAAGCCGCATTTCCTGTTGTCTCTAAATCCACAATTGCAAATCTTTTCATGTTCATCCCTACTTTCACAACAAAAAGGAAGGACCTTGCCTAAGACCGTGGCATAGATCCTTTCTTCACTCGCTAGTCACTTCTTATAATGGCAATGCTTGTAAAGGTGGTTCTTCCTCGATGATTTTCTCGACCTTGTTATTCTCATCCATCAGGGCAATCTTTGGACGAAATTCTTCAAGTTCCTCTTCATTAAGCATCGCATAGGAAACAATAATGATAATATCATCCGGCTGGACACGGCGGGCCGCTGCACCATTCAGGCAGATAACACCACTCCCACGCTCACCAGCAATCACATAGGTCTCAAGACGTTCACCATTATTATTGTTAACAATCTGCACTTTTTCATGGGGAAGTATACCGACTTGATCAAGCAAATCCTGATCGATCGTCACACTTCCAACATAATTCAAATTCGCTTCCGTTACGCGTGCCCGGTGTATTTTCGCTTTCATCATTGTACGTAACATATGAAATGACCTCCTTGACGATCACCCATAAATGACATGTCCTTCATGATCGAAAACGACATTGTCAATCAACCTCACATTGTCATAAAATACAGCCGCAGCGAGAATCACAGGACGATCGATCTTCTCTATAAATTCTAACTCAGGATAAGATAATAATTCAATATAATCTATCTTACCACGAGTTTTCTGTTCAAGAAACTTCTCTGTCGCCTCAATGATTAATTCTTTGGACCTTTGTCCTTCCATAACAAGTCTCCTGCCATACTGCAGCGCTTCCTGTATGGACGGAGCCTCTCTTCGTTCCTTATCGGAGAGACGGACATTTCTACTGCTTTTCGCAAGACCGTCTTCCTCTCTTACCGTAGGGACAGGGATGAGATTGACAGGCATATTATAATCTTTGATCAACGCATCTACGACAGCTACCTGTTGTGCATCCTTCATTCCGAAGTAGACGTTGTCAGGTCTTGTAATATTGAATAACTTAGTGAGGACGGTAACTACCCCATCAAAGTGACCCGGACGGGTCTTTCCACATAAAACATTCGTCCGTTTGGTAACCGTCATATTAACGGATAATGACTGCGGATACATCGTTTCATTGGTAGGAAGAAAAACAAGATCAACACCGTTTACTTTTGCTGCCTTTCGATCATGTTCCTCATCACGAGGGTATGTATCCAAATCTTCCCCTTCCCCAAATTGCAGCGGGTTCACGAAAATGCTGAGAATCACTTTATCATTTTCCTTCTTCGCTTCTTTAATAAGGCGGATATGCCCTTCATGAAGGTAGCCCATCGTAGGGACGAAGCCAATACTCTCCCCATTTTTCGTCCACTCTGAAACTAATGTGCTCACTTGATCTATTTCTCTTAATACTTTCATTTTACACCTTACTCCTCTGGCAGTTCATTAAGGTTCATCGTAAATGTATGGGCTTCTTCAGGAAATGCCTTCATCTTCACATCTTTCACATAAGATTGTACCGCTTCTCCTAGAAGATGGTTGCTGTCAATATATGGCTTGACGAACTTTGGTAATCGATCAACCCCATATTTTAGTATATCGTGGTAAACGAGAACCTGGCCATCGCACTCTGCCCCGGCACCAATCCCGATTGTTGGGATGGACAAGCGGTTCGTAATTTTCTCTGCTAACTGCCTAGGAACACACTCTAGAACAAGAGCCATTGCACCAGCCGCTTCGATTTCAAGCGCTTCTTCGATGAGTCGTTCGGCTGATCCCTGATCTTTCCCCTGAACCTTGTAACCCCCGAGAACATTGACCGATTGCGGAGTCAAACCGATATGTCCGACCACAGGTATCCCGGCATGGACAAGCTTTTTCATCACTTCAGAGACCTCGCCGCTTCCTTCAAGCTTCAATGCCTGAGCTCCTGTTTCCTGATAAAGTCTACGCGCATTTTTCAACGTATCCTCTGTGGAAATATGATAGGACATGAAGGGCATATCTATGACTTTGAATGTGTCAGGTGCACCACGATAGACCGCTTTTCCATGGTGGATCATATCTTCCATCGTCACCGGGATCGTTGAGTCATAACCAAGGACCGTCATTCCCAAGCTGTCTCCGATGAGAATCATATCAACATTCGCTTCTTCTGACATTTTCGCTGATGGATAATCATAACTTGTGATCATAACGATTTTATCTTTGTCATGCTTCATACGAAGGAACTGTCCCTTATTACGCATGATATCCTCCCTCTCCCCAGTGAATTTCCGCTGAATATAGTTTCTCTTCTTCTCCGTCTTTGCTTTTCGCGCGCAAAGCTCCATCAGGCTCAATTCCTATAAGGGTCGCTTGCCACGTTTTTTTCATTGTAGATATGGTCACTTCTTCGCCGATTTTGTATCCGAAGTGCTCCCAATCTTTTTTAATGGATGCAAACCCATTGGCCTCAAACCGTTCATACGTTTCTTCAAAAAGACGGAGAATGTGCTGAACCGTTTGTTGAATATTCCAATGCTGTCTGGATTCGATTTTCAGTGAAGATGCTTTGTATTTAATATCTGCAGGGATTTCTCGGTCTTCTTGGTTTACGTTCATTCCCATACCCAGCACAATATATTGGATGGTATCCTGTTCTGCTTGCATTTCAGTAAGAATTCCGGACACTTTCTTATGATTGATCAATAAATCATTGGGCCATTTGATTTGTGGAACCAACGCAGACCTTTCTGCAATCATCCTTGCTAATACAGTTGCTGCCAGGAGAGTGATTTGAGGTGCTTGCACAGGAGGTAGATTCGGGCGTAAGAGGACACTCATCCATATCCCCTTTCCTTTCGGTGAATCCCAATTTCTCGACATTCGCCCTTTCCCTTTCACTTGCTCATCTGCAATGACTACGGTTCCATGGGGTTTTCCCTGTTTAGCAAGCTGATGCACAATTTCCTGGGTAGATTCTACCTGGTCGTAATGATGCAATTCATGACCGATCCATTTTGTGCCCAATCCCCACCTAAGGGTGTTCTCACTGATCTTATCGGGGGAAGACAAAATTTTATAACCTCTACGTTGGACGGCTTCAATTTCATATCCGTCCTTTTTTAATTCGTTCATATGCTTCCAAACGGCTGTCCTTGATATTCCCAGCTGGTCGGAAAGTTCCTGGCCTGATATATGACCCTCTACGTTATTCAGTAACTCGATTAATTCCTTGCGGGTGGATTCCATTCCCTCACCCACTCCTTTATCTTTTCATAATCGTTTTCCATTTCCCCTGTGACCACATGGTGTTCAATCGTATCCATCCATTCTGAGATCCATGGACCTTTCGGTAAATCTGAAAACAATTGCAGAAGGTCTTTGGCTTGGAAAGTCAGCTCCCTTTTGTTAGGAATAGGAAGCTGTTCTTTCATCTCCATCAAAGTCTTGTCCAAGTTTACATCTTCTTGGTGTAAAGCAGAGAACAATCTAGAGAACGATGGGAAGAGTTCTTCATCTAATTGATAAACAAGCCATGCTGTCACATTCTTCTCTATTTCATACTGTTTATAGGCGTACAATAACTGAATTGTTTTTTTCTTTGTATCCTTTGAAAGTTTCCATGACTTTATGAAATTTTCTGCTGATAACTGTGGATATTGCAACACATAAAAAGCGATAATCTCATGCCATCCAACTAGAGGTGAATTCGGCACATTTCTATGGATTTCCAAGTCTTTAAGAATTGGCAGATGATTCTTCAACCCTGTCGTATACAGTAAGTGTAATCCTAATGCATAATCCGACCCTCTGAAAATTTTCTCCGTTTCCACTGCAATTCTTTCAATGGAAATGTATTGAAGTAAATGAGACAAGCGATTCAATGCTTCTTCTGTCTTCTTTTCAATCTGGAATGAAAGTTGGCTGGCAAACCTGACAGCTCTCATCATTCGTAACGGATCTTCTTGAAATCGCTCAGCTGGCTGACCAACAGCTTCGATCCTTTCCTTTCGTATAGCATCATGTCCGTGGTAAGGATCAATAAGGTTGCCGTTTCTACTCATAGCGATTGCATTAATCGTAAAGTCTCTTCGCGCCAAATCAAGGGTGATATCCCGGACGAAGGTCACCTCATCTGGATGACGGTAGTCTTCATAACCTTCTTCTACACGATATGTCGTAACTTCGTATGAAACAGAACGATGGCGCACGATTACGGTGCCATGCTCAATTCCTACAGGGATGACTTTTTCAAATATTTCCTGGATCCGTTCAGGGGTTTCTGAAGTAGCAATATCGATATCATTGACAGGTATGCCGCTTAAATAGTCACGAACAGCACCACCGACGATGTAAGCTTCGCCCCCAGCTTCCTCAATCTTTTGAATTACTTCAAAGGCAGGTTCGAATACTTCGTGATCACTCATGATTCAACACCTGTTCATAAAGAGTTTCGTACTGTCTAAGGATTGTGTTTGTTGCGAACTTATTCTGAACGACTCTTTTCGATTGTTCAGCCATCGTTTGATGCAGATCCTTATTCTCTAATACTTTTTTGGCGAAGTAGGAAATTTGTTCAACATTTCCAAGTTCTGCGATAAAACCGGTTTCCCCATGATCGATAACTTCTGGGATCCCTCCGATATTAGTTCCGATACAAGGCACGCCGCACGCCATGGCTTCAAGAAGGACAAGTCCAAAACTTTCTTTCTCAGATAACAATAATTTCAAATCTGAAATTGAAAGGAGTTCACTAACGTTTTCCTGCTTTCCTAAAAAGAGAACGCGATCCTCTAACCCTAGCTGTTGAACAAGTTGATGACATTCGGAATATTCCGGACCGTCTCCAACTAGCAACAACTTCGCCGGCATTTGCTCTGCGACAGCTGCAAAGGTTTTGATGACATCTGTCACTCTTTTTACTCTTCGAAAATTAGAAATGTGGATGAGTACCGCATCTTCTTCATGAATTCCATAGTGCTCCTTCAGACGTTGTTCATCTTTACGATAATACTCCCTTTCATCTACAAAATTATAAATGACGTCAATGGACCGGTCTGTATGTAACATTTCTTTCGTTTGGTCAACAAGGCTTTGCGAGACAGCCGTGACTCTGTCCGACTGTTCGATCCCAAACCGAATCATTTGTTTAAGACTGGAATCTATACCCAGGACAGTAATATCTGTTCCATGAAGCGTCGTAATAATTTTTACATCACGTTCACACATTTGCTTGGCTAAAATCGCACAAATGGCATGTGGCATCGCATAATGGACATGGAGAATATCCAATTCCTCTCTATTAATTACATCTGCCATCTTAGCTGCGAGAGCTAGGTCATAAGGTGGGTGCTGGAATACTGGATAATTACTGACTTCCACTTCATGATAATAAATATTCGGATATACACGGTTCAGACGGAAGGGGACTTGAGACGCCACAAAATGGATTTCATGCCCTTTCTCTGCCAGCAACTTCCCAAGCTCTGTAGCAATGACACCTGATCCCCCTACGGTCGGGTAACAAGTGATACCTATTTTAGCCATAATCGATCACTCCTGTTATCTGTTCATTTCAATGATGCCTTTCCAATCGAAATCTCCATGATCCAAGGCCTGAATCATAATATCTGCCATTGCTTGGTTTGTCGCTACAGGGATTTGATGAACATCACATAACCTCAGCAAAGCACTAATATCAGGTTCATGTGGCTGTGCTGTAAGCGGATCACGGAAAAAGACAACCATATGCATCTCTTCACTTGCAATTTTAGCTCCGATTTGTTGATCGCCGCCGAGCGGCCCGGATTGAAACCTTGTCACTTTCAAGTCTGCTTCGTCTGCGATTCTCATCCCTGTCGTACCTGTAGCAAACAATTGGTGCTTCGATAAGATGGAATGATATTTTTTCGCAAAACGGATGATATCTTCTTTCTTTTTATCGTGCGCAATCAATGCGATATTCATTGTAAACCTCTCCCTGTTAGTCAAGTATGTGTTCAAGACCATAAACGAGGACGTCAAGTTCCATCACACGTTCTGCAGCAAGTTTCACCCCGCTCATAAATGATTCACGATGAATGGAGTCATGTTTTACAGTCAGTGTTTCGCCGTGTCCACCAAAGATGACTTCCTGGTGAGCCACAAGACCCGGAAGCCTCATACTGTGAATTTTCATTCCATCAACATCCGCCCCGCGGGCACCTTCAAGCGTCTCAGTTTCTGATTCGTGTCCTTGTTTATGAGGATGGCGAACCTCTTTAATTAACTCAGCGGTTTTAAGTGCGGTCCCTGAAGGAGCATCAAGCTTTTGGTCATGATGCTTTTCGATGATTTCCACATCCGGAAAATGTTTGGCTGCCCACTTTGAAAATTGCATCATGAGAACAGCCCCGATAGCGAAGTTAGGAGC
The DNA here is from genome assembly GCF_003386945.1 of Halobacillus trueperi. Taxonomy (NCBI): domain Bacteria; kingdom Bacillati; phylum Bacillota; class Bacilli; order Caryophanales; family Bacillaceae; genus Halobacillus; species Halobacillus trueperi. Next base: position 233,889 of record NZ_QUAE01000005.1, read on the forward strand.
AATGATGGTCCCGATCCCTCGTTCCGATGCCAAGGTAGTCAATTCGGATAGTTCATCTTCTGAAAATCCTGTTGTACCGACGACGGGTCTGACCCCGTTTTCAATAGCAAGCTTTGTATGTTTGTACCCATTCTCAGGTGTCGTCAAATCAATCAGAACATCAGCTTCCACTTCACTCAGACACGTGGCAGCATCCGTATAGATGACCGCTTCCATATCAGGAAAGCCATCCAGTTCTTTCACAGTCATTCCTTCGTGCTTTCGATCAATACAAGCCACAAGTGTAAGCGTGGATTGATTATGGATCATTTTTAATGCTTCTTTGCCCATTTTACCACGCGGGCCTGCGACAATCACTTTAATATTACTCATTATTCGTTCCTCCTTCTTTACGTGTCCAGCGATCTTTATCTCTCGTCTCAATTTTACTCATGGATTGTTCAAAAGCATCAGAGAGGTCGATGTCCAGTGAATTTGCAAAACATGTAAGGACGAAAATAACATCGCCAAGCTCTTCTTCAAGAGCTTTATCTTCTTCCGTACTCTTTTTGGGTTTCTCCCCATATCGATGGTTGATTTCTCTTGCCATCTCTCCCACTTCTTCTGTCAACCGTGCCTGAAGACTAAGAGGAGAAAAATAACCTTCTTTAAATTGCGATATGTACTCATCCACTCTTTGTTGGATATCTTTTGTCGTGTAGTTCATTAAAAACCCTCGCTTCTTTAAGGACTCTCTCTAAATGTTAGCCAAAAGGCCGCCATTTGACAAATTTTTTAGTTCAAACTTATAAAAAATTGTTTCCGTAAAACACTATTGTTTATTTTATATAAGCTCCGTATTCTTGAAGACTCAGTTTCGAGATGTTTTGTTGGAGTATAGCGGCTCCGGGAAACAGTTCGCTTTCCATGGGGCGGGCGGTGAGCCTCCTCAGGCTACGCCTTCCGGGGTCTCACCTGTCCCACACGTCCCATAGGAGTCTCACCGTTTCCCTCCGCCCCTTTACCATATAAGTGTCTCGAAACCACATCCAGAATAAGCAGCTTTTATCCCAGTAAAAACAGAAGAAAAACTAACTCCCACGATGGCTATTTTGAGTGCATAAATCTTGCTATAGAGAGTTTTATGCATGTAATACCTAGATAGTGGAAGACAGTCTCCCCCGGTGTAGGGGTTCGTTACCCGCATACGACGAATGGGGTTGCTGGGAAGCTGCGAGACTCCCGTGGGAGAAAGGAGATAGGTGAGATCCCGCAGGACGTAGTCCGAGGAAGCTCACCACTCCCCCACAGGAAAGCGAGTAGCTTCCCAGCAACCCCTGACGCTCATCCCAAGCAACGACCCCCGAAACATCTCGAAATCGAGTCTTCCACTATCCTGCCATATACATCAATAACTCCCTTATGAATAATCAATACCAGCCTCCAGCAAATACCAAATATAAAATGATGTTATTGCCGCAATCGCTTGAATTATCTATAATTGAAGTCGTGTGATTAAATATTGGAGGTGTACATATGAAAATCTTCGGACTACGCTTAAAAAATATCATATGGATCTTAATCGGATCCGCCATCTTTTCTTTCGGACTCGTCCATTTCAACATTCAAAATGAATTAGGAGAAGGCGGATTTACTGGAATTACCTTGCTGCTCTTATACCTATTTGAATGGGATCCTGCCATTATGAATATTGTGCTCAATATTCCGGTCCTCATCATCGGATGGAAGATACTTGGTCGTACCACATTTTTTTATTCCTTAATCGGCATCCTTGCCGTCTCCGTTTTCATTTCAGTTTCTCAGAACTATATGATTGAATTCAACCTGGCCGATGATCTTACATTGGCTGCCCTGTTTGCAGGAGTGTTCATTGGCGTGGGACTGGGCATTATTTTCCGGTACGGTGGGACGACAGGTGGAGTCGATATTATCGCTCGTCTTATCAATAAGTATCTTGGCTGGAGTATGGGAAGAGCCATGTTCCTCTTTGATGCCCTTGTCATTTTTGTATCCATTATTACATATCTCGAATACACAAGAGGTATGTACACATTGGTAGCTGTGTTTGTCGGAGCAAGAGTCATAGACTTCATCCAAGAAGGGGCATATGCCGCAAGAGGTACCACAATCATTTCTGAGAAAAGTGAAGAAATCTCAAGGCGCGTGATGGAGGAGATGGATCGAGGCGTAACCGTGCTCGAAGGAAGAGGTTCCTTTTCTGGTTCGAAGAGGGATGTGCTTTATTGCGTAATAGGAAAAAATGAAATTGTAAGACTCAAGTCAATTATCGACCATATTGATCCTCATGCATTTGTCGCCGTTAGTCATGTACATGATGTGATGGGCGAAGGCTTCACTCTTGATGAGAACAAAAACCCTATCGACTAAATTCTTTAAATGAAAAAAATCTCAATGAAAAAACCGATCCTACTACAAGGATCGGTTTTTCTTATTTACTCTTCATTCATGCCAACGAACATGAATACAAAGCGTAGCAATTCAGCAAGTGCAACGAGAGCACCAGCGACGTAAGTCATCGCCGCAGCGTTCAACACTTTCTTCGTTTTGCGCTCTTCATCATTACGGATGACTCCAGTTGATACCAACTGGCTCATCGCGCGGTTTGAGGCATCGAATTCAACAGGTAAAGTGATCAATTGGAACAACACAGCAGCCGCGAAGAATACAATTCCTGCCAGAGCAAGTCCTGCCATTCCAAGTAGAAATCCACCGATAATAAGGAAGATGGAAATGTTAGAACCGAAACTCGCAACTGGAACAAGCGCACTTCGGAAGCGTAAAAACGCATAATCCTGCGCATCTTGAATGGCGTGACCGACTTCGTGTGCGGCAACAGCAGCTCCTGCTGTTGAACGACCATGGTAGATATCTGTTGAAAGACGAATCACTTTAGAACGAGGGTCATAATGATCAGTTAAATGTCCGCGTACTTCTTCTACCGCAACATTGTATAATCCATTATCATCAAGAATTTTTCTAGCTACTTCGGCTCCTGACATAGCTGAGGATGTCGGAACTTTTGAATATTTTTTGTAGGTGCTTTTCACCTTTGATTGCGCCCAGAGTGGAATAATCAATATTAGCGCAAAGTAAATAATAAAACTCATCTTTCATTCCTCCATCTTGGATATGAGTATATAGGTCAATTTTAGTCAAAAATGCATGAAAAATCAACTATGACCACTCTTCATTCTGTGTCTATTTTTCGAACTTTCTCTATAATTGATCGCGCCAACATAAAGCAATGTAACTAATATCGCGCCACCTATAAAAATGGCTGTCGATAAGAAAGCATTCCAGTCTTGCTGGGACTTTCCTTTGACGAGCTCTGTAATTTTTTTGCTGAAATTTTCCCGACCAGTAATAGAATCAATAATCGATAATTCATGCAGCGCTTGATTGGCTTCTTTCACTTTTGCCCTGTCTACATAATTCATAACAACAGGACGTATCAAGTTCCACTCCTCTTCGATGTCTTCAAGAGGAACAGAAGAAACAGAACGGTCTGAAAAAAGATCCAGCTTCTCTGCTATGACGGGATAAGGATTTTCAGACGAAGTAACTTCGAGAAAAGTAAGAAGCCCCTCTTCCCACCTGGTTTCTTCAAGCTCATCTGTTGAACTATAGAGATGGAGGTGTTTCCATGTTTCTTTATGGTGATCCGGTAGGGTTTGGATATATTGTTCCATTTCCGCATATTTACTATTCCAAAGCCGCTCAGCAAGGTCAAACTTTTCATCAGCAGCCAACCGGCGGTATTGTGATGCAAAAGCTTCCCAATCAGAAGGTCCCTCCGACCATGAATGTACATGGACCGATGGTACGAGTGTGAAAATAAGGGAACAAATGAACAATAACACGGCACGTCCCATTTCACTTCTCCCCTCTCACAAGTATTATTTCATCTTATGAGAAGGAAAGGAAATTTAGACCGGGGATTTTCTTTTTACAGTTAAGACGTAGGCACAAAGGATACATCCGATACTAAGCCAAAATGTAAAATATCCGATTTCGTCCATATACTCTACAATGGCTGGATACACTGGCATTTGACCGAAAACATAATCAATCACATCATTGTGTAGCGTCCATATGGCGGCAACGACAATATGCCTCATTTCTATTTTATAAAAAGAAGCATACAGAAGACCTTGTACAGCCATAGCTCCATGTGAAAAAATCAACATATAACCGGTCCATGGAAGCGATCCATATTCTAATAAAGTCAAACCGTTCATAACGACTGCCCATACTCCATATTTTAAAAGTGTAATGATAGCAAGAGCTTCTATGTAAGGAACATTTTTCCCGAAAATGTAAAAACCCAGGAATATAGTAAAAAACAAACTGGCTGTCGGGCTATCAGGAACAAACAGCAGAAAGATAGGTTCGGTCACAGAAAGCTGAGGTTCATACCATATGTATCCGTAAATGGTTCCAAATAAATTAATGAAGAAAAGCATGATTAAAAATGATCGATTCGTCAATAGATAAGTGATCATTTGTTTCATGTTACCTCGTACCTCCAATACAAATGTAGCCGCGCTTTTGAAAAGCGCGGCTACATTGAATTAAGTATCTAATTACTCTTCAGATCCAGAGCCTTCTGAATCACTGGAGCCTTCATCTGAAGATCCCTCTTCAGAACCTTCACCAGAAGAACCCTCCTCGGATCCTTCTTCAGAAGAGCCTTCCTCAGATCCTTCTTCGGATCCTTCACCGGAAGATTCTCCGCCTTCACCACCAGCTTCACCGCCGCCAGCTTGAACGACGAATTCAGCAAGTTGCTGAAGCTCTTCATCGCTTCCGCCAAAAATACCTGAAGGCATCTCACCGACACCGTTTACAGCAATATCTTTGACTTGGTCCACAGTCAATTCAGCATCAATTAAGGATGGATAGTTTCCTTGTCCTTGCAGAGCATCCCCGTGACAGCTCAAGCAGTTCGCTTCATAAACTGCATATCCAGGATGCTCTTTATCGATCGTTGATTCAACCGCTTCCACGTTGACTCCGTACTTTTCCGCACGCATTTCATAATCAGCATGAGAAACAGACTCATAAGTCAACCAGAATGTGGCGATAAAGCCTAAAAGCATCAATCCGACAGCAATCGGACGTTTATGAGGGCGACGTTCTGGCCCACGATCCAGGAATGGCGCAAGCAGCAAAGCACCGAAGGCTAGGCCTGGCATAACGATGGCGCCAAGAACGATGTAATCTCCACCTGCGAATTGATATTTTAGAAATTGATACAAGAATAAGAAATACCAGTCCGGCAACGGAATATAACCTGCGTTGTTCGGATCCGCCTGTTGCTCAAGTGGTGATGGGTGAGCAGCAGTCAGAATAAGAAATCCAATCAAGAACACAGATCCTACGAGCCACTCCTTCAACAAGAAGTTAGGCCAGAAGGCTTCTGTACGGCCTGGGTATTCCGAATAGTCTTTTGGTAAGTTGGCTTTTCGTTCAGCCGTGATTCGTGAATCACCGACGAATTTCATTCCTTTTCCCCTATGCACAGCTTTCCCTCCTTTTTAACGATACATTTTATAGTGGTCCGGAAATTCCTTGTTTACGGATTAAGATAAAGTGGAACGCCATTAATCCGAACAGGGCAGCCGGCAAGAAGAATACGTGAATAGCAAAGAAACGTGTAAGCGTTTGAGCACCAACGATCGATGGATCTCCGGCGAGTAGCGTTCGAATCTGGTCACCGATAAAAGGTGTTGCTGCAGCGATTTCAAGACCGACCTGAGTCGCAAAGTAAGCCTTGTTATCCCATGGTAGCAGGTATCCTGTGAAGCCCAGTCCTAACATGACGAAGAACAAGAGTACACCAATGACCCAGTTCAACTCACGAGGCTTTTTGTAGGCTCCCTGGAAGAATACCCGTAGCGTATGTAAGAATAACATGACGATGACGAGACTCGCTCCCCAGTGGTGCATACCACGGACGATTTGACCGTAAGCAACCTCTCGTTGCAAGTAATAAACAGATTTCCAAGCGTTTTCAATGTCCGGCACATAATACATGGTCAGGAACATCCCTGACAGGATTTGAATGACCGTCACAAAGAAAGTCAATCCACCAAAACAATACACAAATGCTGAAAAGTGGTGTGCCGGGTTTACGTGTTCAGGAACCTCGTGATCTGCGATATCACGCCAAAGCGGGGTGATATCTACACGCTCGTCCACCCAGTCGTAAATTTTCTGTAGCATGTATTATACCCCCCCTCCTGAATCTTTCGTTTCACCTAGGTAAAGCATACCTTCTTCAACTTTAAACTCGAATCGTGGCAGTGGTGCCGTCGGTGGAGTTCCTGGCACGTTGGTTCCGTCTTTCGTATAACGGCCCGCGTGACATGGACAGAAGAATTGGTTCGGGTACTCCTCGTTGGAAGCCCAGTCGACCGTACATCCCAAATGAGTACAAATTGGTGATAGTGCTACAATTTCATCATTCTCGTTTCTGTACACCCATGCCGTTTTTTGAACTTCTGATTCATACCAAGCATCCACTTGATCGATCGTCCATTCAAAACGCTGCGGTTCATTCGTAATTTCATCAACGGAGGCTACGGAGATGAAATCTCCACCCTCTTTCGTTTTCAATACAGGATCGATTGCGAAACGAACCATCGGTGCAAGCATTCCGGCTGCCATGAAACCGCCTACACCAGTGAGTGTGTAGTTGAGAAACTGGCGTCGGGATACTCGTTTTTTATCGCTCATTCTTTTCCCCCCTCTATGCTGTAATCCATGCGACATGGATTGATTACACACAGTTTACTAGGACATTACCATGATAGCGCAATCTTAAGGCGCGGTCAATAAATTATCAAACCTTGTCGGAACTTTTATCCAGTTACCAATAGGCCTGGATCAATTCACTGATCTGATGAGCTTGCTCACGAACGAACGACTGTGTTTCTGTAGACTGAATATCGCCAGAACCCATGCCAGGCACCCATAGGACGTGTCCCTCAAGTTCTCCTTCGTATTTTTTCCATTTACTGTCGAAAGTAAAAAGAAACACGTGATGGAAAGGCTGCTCTTTGAACTTATGAATCCAACGATTGATCCTCTCTTTTTCGTCAGCTTGTGATCCTTCAAGATAGTAATAATCAGGCGATAGGAAGATCCTCCCCTTGTATTCTTTTTCAATCAGGTTCGTAAACACTTGGTTCAACTCCCGTTGGAAGGCTTGCTTCACCATATGTTGGTCGTTCCCCGGATCAAATGGAATCAAGGGAATGATTACGGTATCAATATACTGTTTTTCTGGTATGTATTGCGTAGTATCTGCTTTTGTCCATCTCATAATTCATTTCATCCTTTATCTATGTATCATTTTCTCTTTATTTTACTATATTTAAACAAAAATGAAAGCCGGGACCTCTTCATTTGAAGGTTCCGGCTTTCATATCTCATAAAAATGCATTCAAATCCTGCTTGACTTTCTCAAGCTTTCCGCATAATGCTTTAAATTCGTCTCGCTCCCCATTGATCAGAGCTTCGTCGATTCGATCTTCTATGCTTTTCTGCCTATGTTGCAAAAGACTGACAGACAACAGGCGTTCCGCTTCATTTTTATCTCTGTCATTTAAGTAGTAGTCTTTTGGAAGATAAGGGTTTTCCTCTAGTACGAGAGCATATTTCGAGCATTGCTGTGCATTCTCAAAGTTCATTTGAATATAGACAGGTTCTCCTTGGTTCATCCTTAAATCGTGAAACGACTTCTCGGCGTCATTCGTCATAACCTGGCCTTTATAAAAACGGAAAGGTGGATCAGAAACACCCTGGGCACTGATTTCCATGCCGCGCGGACAAAACTTCACTTCCTGGACAAAATGGACACTAGACAAAAGAGATTCATGGTTCATTAAATAATTCAGAATCCAAACACTCTCTCGCTTTTTCAACTGAAAGTGATTCAAAAACCAGCGGACAAAGTCTTTTTTCTCATCCACAGAGATTGGTGTTTGCATATGGGCGCCCCTCCTGCGCTTTATTAATCAGCTCATTGTTCTTTCAGCCGCTCTACGAAGTCCTCAATTTCTGTATCTGTAGGGTCGATCGCCAGGTATTCTTCAAAAATCTGTCGTGCTTCAGACATCCTTCCTTCTTCTACAAGGAAATAACCGTAAGATTTCAAGAAGTCTGTGTCTTCCTTCAAGGAAGGATACGCTTGTTGATATTGTTCATAAGCCTCCTTGAATCTCTCTTCCTCTTCATATGCTTGAGCAAGTTCCCATAAGTAATTCGGGTCTTCCTCTCCCATCGAGATCAACTCGTTGATCAAATCGATGATCTTATCATTCATATCATCAGCTTTATAATTTTCAATCAGGAAAAGAATGGCTTCTTTATATCCAGGATCCAAAGCAACCGCTTCTCTCATCCACTCGTAACCTTCTTCTTTATTTCCCTGTCTATGAGATAACGTACCGGCAAGATGATAGAGTTCCTTGTTGAATTCATCTTTTGCGAGTCCTTTTTTAGCCATTTCCAATGCTTCCTTCGGCATACCTTCTGAATCATAAGCTTGAGCCAAGTGAGGATAAACCGATTGGAAGTAAGGGTCCTTTTCAATCAACTCTTCCCAAACGTGGATGGCAATGTCATTACGATTTGCCTGGTAAGCTACGAAACCATAGCGAAACATCACATCAGGATTATCTTCTTCGACTTTTTGGAAATACTCAAGTGCTTGTTCAAATTCTCCATTAGCTGCATAAGCCTCGGCCAGTCTTGTGGCAACTTCAATATCACCAATGACCGGCTGATGGTGCATTGCATTTTCATAATAAGGGATACTCTTCGAATATTCCCCATTCGAGAATGCGAGCTCTCCTAAAGCAAAATCAATAATGGCTGAATTCGGCTCCACTTGTTTAGCCATTAATAACTTCTGTTCAGCTACTTCAAAAAGCCCTTGAGCCTGATAAAGATCCGCAAGCTGCACGAGCGCTTGCAAGTAGTCTTCATCTTCCGGCCCAAATTGGTCCAGCAGTTCAATCGCTTCGTCATCTTCATCAAGATCAATGTGGATCTCTGCCATCATGACTTTCAGTTCTTGTTCTTTAGGATAGCGTTGTATCAGTTCGTGCAACACCATCTTAGCTTCTTCGAGCATCCCCCATTGCATGTATAGTTCAGCAATCGTGAACCTCTCTTCTTCATCTGCTTCTGGCAAATATTGTGTTAGAGTTTTTATCGCATCTTCCGTCTTGTGGGCTTCCATTTGACGGATGGCTTTTTGAATTTCCTCCATGATGACATCCTTTCCGTTTAAACAAAATGCTTGTGAATCTTCACTTGTATGTGGGATCCAGGCTTTTCATCGATGACCTTCTGGTTCACCTGTTTCACCTGTCCATTCATAACCGTTACATTCGGAACAGAATTATGATATCTAAAATCATCCGTCTCTTCAAACGTTCGGTCTTCTGAAAAGCGATAAAGGTTATAATCCGCATACCCTCCAGGGACGATTCCGCCTTTGTGAGGATAGATCCCGCTGTCTTTTAAATTTTTCAAAGAGAGTATTTCATCATCCTGTACATCTGTTAGCTTTATGATACCATACTGTTCGCAAAGTGAAGACCACAATTCTGCATAGTTGTTCGACGTATTCTCTGTATCTTTGACGAACATTGTCAACGGCATTCGTTTATAAGCCTGCGCCTGAGCTACCCATTCCCAACAAACCTCAGTTAGTTCTCCCACGGACTGCACTTCCACACATAAAAAGGGGCTTCCTTTTCTGGCAAAAAAACGGACCATTTCAGGCCGCAGCATCTTTGCCGGCACAACAGGTATGACCATATAATCGAGAGGCAGTGATTGACATCGATTTAAAAAGTGGTCATATTGATTTCGGTAGTGACGTAAACTAGTCACTAGGTGTTGTGTGAGTAACAAGGTACACCCTCTTTTTATGTAGCGATTCCCTGTGTCGGTTACGGAGGGTGAAAAAGCAAGCGGCTCGTTAAGATCCATCATCACATGCCCTGGGCTGACGTGAAATCCATCCACTACCATCAACGTATAAGGTTCTTTTCCAGTCCGGTCTCTGACGAACTTCTCTTCCTTAACTGTGCATTCACTAAAACAGGGACCTTTGTCATTTTCAACATATCCTCGAAACCAATAAGCTCCCATACGACGAAACCTCCAAGTAGGCTTTTTATATCGTATGAGAGCTTTACATAAACTATGAAGTTAATTTAGTTCAGGACTTGATTTAAGTCTGTGAAAAATGAAGGATAAGAGATGTTGATACAATCTTTGTTCTTGACAATGACTTCTCCCTCACAAATTAAAGAAGCGATCGCACCCATCATACCGATACGATGATCTCCATAAGAATCGACGGATCCCCCTTTTAAAGGTGAACCCCCCTGGATAATCATTCCATCTTCTTGTGCTTGAACATCTGCACCTAAAGTAGTAAGCGTCTCTACGACAGCTTCAATTCGGTCCGTTTCCTTGTAACGCAGCTCTTCCGCATCTTTAATGATCGTTTTTCCTTCTGCCTGCGTCGCTGCCAGAGCAAGGATGGGGATTTCATCAATCACATTCGGAATAAGGTCCCCTTCTAAGGTCATTCCTTTTAGCCGGCTGTGACGGACAACGATGTCACCAACAGGTTCACTTCCGATATGTGTATGTACATGGACTTCTATATTCGCTCCCATTTCTTTCAATGCTCTTACAATCCCGTCACGCGTCGGGTTGAGCCCGACATCCCTAATCACTAATTCACTATCAGGAACAATCGAAGCGGCCACGAGGAAAAAGGCTGCCGAAGAGATGTCACCAGGAACTTTGATATCGGAAGCAAAAGGTTTTTGTCCACCCTTGATTTTAATAAACCTGCCTTCCACTTCTACATCCACCCCGAATTCAGGAAGAAGCATTTCCGTATGATTTCTGGTTTCCCCAAGCTCTATCACTTCAGTTTCTCCTTCTGCCAGCATACCTGCTAATAGCAAAGCAGACTTCACTTGAGCACTTTTCACTGTCAATTCATGGCGAGTCCCCTCAAGTTTTTTCCCGCGGAAGGCAAGTGGGAGCAAGGAGTCATCTTCACGCCCTCGGATCTCCGCTCCCATCACTCTAAGCGGTTGGATGACACGGTCCATGGGGCGCTTGGACAATGACTCGTCTCCGAATGCTGTCGTGAATAAAGGAAGACCTGCAAGCACTCCGCTCATTAGCCGTGCCGTTGTCCCTGAATTTCCGAAATTAATCGGTTGGGAAGGTTCTCTTAGGTGGGAAATCCCTTTTCCATGAACTGTAATCTTATTCCCTTCCTGCTCGATGTTTACCCCCATAAGGCGGAAGGCTTCGACCGTCCTCAAGCAATCTTCACCGGTTAGAAAATTCGTAATGACAGAAGTTCCTTGCGCCAACGCTGAGAAAATGACGGATCGGTGGGAGATGGATTTATCACCAGGAACAGATAATTCTCCTTTCAGTCGCTTATCTGTTGGTTTCAACTCAATACTTGACATAGGAATCCTCCTCTACTGTTGGATCATTACTTCGTATTGGTAGTGATCTAATATTTCTTTACTCTTCCATTGTTCTTCACTTGTAGCAAAGCTGATTCTCAACACTCCGGTAATCCCTTCCCGAATTTCAAGGATTTGAATATTTTTAATGCTGATGGCTTCTTCCGCCAGGATTCCGATCACATCACGGATCGCACCTGGTTGGTCATGGATATCAACATAGATGTCATAGAAAGATGGGATGGCTCCTTTGTCTTTTGTTGGGAGGCCGTCTCTGTACAATTTAGCATCAGATAGATACTTGTACGTTTTCTCTTTCTCACCTTGTGAAAGATAGGTTTTTATTCTCTCCATCTCCCCGATCCAGTCATCAAGCATGGAAATGAGGAGTTTTTTATTTTGAAAGAAAATATCCTGCCACAATTTCGGATTACTGGAGGCGATTCGAGTAATGTCTTTGAATCCCCCTGCCGCCATCTGTTTAATATATGGATGTGTGACTTCCCACTCTTTTGCCTGGTGGACGAGTGAAGAAGCGATTAAATGCGGAAAATGAGAGATGACCGCGGTCATCTCATCATGTTCTTTCGTTGTAAATGTCACGAAACGAGCCTTCGTTTCTGATAACAAATCTTTAATCACATCCGCTTCCTTTTCATCGGCATGAACAGATGGGGTCAACACATAAATCGCATTCTCGAACAGATGTGGTTTCGCAGCCGTATAGCCATGTTTGTGCGAACCTGCCATCGGGTGTCCACCTACAAAGGAAAGGAAAGGATGTGTTAATCGGTTCGCCGCTTCCAGCACCTGGTTTTTCACAGAAGAAACGTCTGTCACTAGCAACGGTTTTTTCAAATCCATAGACTCGAGCTTTTGAATGTAGTCGATGGTAATGGAAATGGGTGTAGCTAAAATGCAGATATCTGCTTCCTGAGCTGCTTCTTCAAAATTGAACGAGGCCTGATCAATTACCCCTTGCTTCAGAGCCATATTAAGGGTTTCTTGATCCCCGTCCATTCCAATGATGAATACATCCTCTTTCTTAGAGACGTTCATAGCTATGGAACCACCGATGAGTCCTAAACCAACGATGAGTATTTTCCGCTTCATTGTCCATCAACAGAAGCGAGCTTTTGTTTCATCGCTTCCTGGATCTCCTGCATGTCTTCTTTCTTCCCAATGGTTAATCGAATGGTATTCGGTAAACCTAGCGCTTCCCCGGAGCGTACGATAAACCCTTTTGTCAACAAGTATTCGAACATTTCATCACCACTGCAAGGCAAATGAATCAAAAGGAAATTTGCCTGAGTGTCGAAATATTTCAACCCATGATCATCACAGAATTGCATCAAAACTTTTTTGTTCTTTCGGTTTTCATGAACCGTTTCTTCAATGAACTTCTGGTCATCCAAGGCTAAGAGAGCAGCCGCTTGTGCAACCGTTGAAGTGTTGAAAGGCTCGCGGGATGGTTCAAGAATTTGAATGACCTCTGGGTGACCGACACCATAGCCGATTCGTAAACCTGCTAAACCGTATGCTTTAGAGAAAGTACGGAGTACCATCAGGTTTGGATAGTGATTCAATGCCTCTATGGAATCGAAGGCATCATCCGCTTCCAAATATTCGTAATAAGCTTCATCAATGACAACAAGAACGTGATCAGGCGTCCGTTCAAGAACAGACTGTAATGTCGTTTGATCGATATGGACACCTGTCGGATTATTCGGCGTGCAAATCCAAAGTACACGTGTCTGTTCATCAATATTTTGAAGCATGCCTTCTAAATCATGATGACCATCGATCAGTGGGACTTCTCTTACTTCCGCACCTTCAATCAACGCATTATGGCGATACTGCGGAAAAGTTGGTGTCGCCATAACTGTATTGGCACCTGGCTCAAGAAAAGTCCGGCAAATGATTTGGACCACTTCATCTGAACCATTTCCGAAGATCAACTGGTTCTCTTCCACACCGATGAAACGAGCGACTTTCTTTCTAATTTCTGCGCCATATCCATCAGGATAGATTTCTAAATTCGAGATCAGTTTCGGCAATTCTTTCTCCACCACGGGAGAAAAACCAAATGGATTTTCATTGGAAGCAAGCTTAACGATCCGATCCAAACCGAACTCCTTCTTTACTTCCTCTATCCCTTTACCCGGCTTGTATGGTTTCATGTTTTTTAGAATGTCTTTGGCTTTCATTGGGATACTCCTCTCAACTCTTTAAATCTGGTCTCAATTGTTTTGCATGATTATGATAGATATGCTGGATATCTTTTTGTGCAATTTCCGTCTGTACGGTCACCATGACCCTGATACACTTCTCAAGACTACCAGGCACTGGAATTTCTCGCATGCACATCACCGGAACATACGTCCATCCATCTATTTTTCTCAGGGACTTTGCAGGGAAGGCATCATTCAAATCCTCTGTCACTGTAAAATAGACCGAAACAACATCCGTTGCTTCAATTTGGTTGGAAGCTATGACATCTTGGAGCAATTGATAGGATTGTTCTACAATTTCATCATGTTCATTTCTTTCAACCGTTGTCGCTCCCCTTACACCTCGAATCATCATTCTCCACTCACCTCATTAATTAAAAGAGACATCTGTTCTAGTAATTGCGCCTCCTCGATTTCCACCACATAAGGGTCACTCAGTTCATGGAGGAGGACAAAATTGATTTTCCGCCTCAGTGTTTTCTTATCCAACATCATTCTCTCCAACATTCGATCAGGTCGGATCCTGGTTAAAACGGAAACTGGATAATTATTATCATCCAGCCATTCCTTATACGCTTGTATAGGAAGCTGAGCCCCTTTAAGTTCGTTACTCAACTTCATCATAAATAGCAGCCCTACGGCGACAGCTTCCCCATGGGTGATCTCCCCGTATCCCAGCTCCGCTTCAATCGCATGAGCAAGGGTATGACCTAAATTCAAATACTTCCTGATTCCAGCTTCTCTTTCATCCTTCTCTACGATCGAAGCCTTCACCTGGATCCCTTTCATTATATCGCTCTCTAACTGTTTCACTGAAAGTTCGGAAAGTTTTCCTTTTAGCAGGCGATGCGCCCAGTCTTCGTCACTGAGAAAAGCATGTTTGATCACTTCCCCATACCCGGAACGAATTTCGCTCTCGGGCAAGGTTTCCATCGTTTCGATGTCATAGATTACTTTCACTGGATGATAAAAGGAACCAATTAGATTTTTCCCTTTAGGGTGATTGATGGCCACTTTACCGCCTACACTGCTGTCATGGGCTAAAATCGTAGTAGGCATCTGGATGTAATCAATACCGCGTAAATACGTGGATGCTACAAACCCTGCCAAATCCCCGATCATCCCTCCACCAAGTGCGATAATAAGAGATTTGCGATCCAATTTTACATCCACACAACTGTCAAGGAGCTCTTCATACCTGACCATACTCTTCGAAGACTCTCCTGCAGGAACGACTGCCGTAAAAACAGGAGTTGCTTCTGATAAACTTTCCTTCACATCCTGCAAGTAATGATCCTTAACCGTACTGTCTGTAATAACTAATATAGACGTGTAACCGGATGAAATGAATTCAACCAAATTATGCCGTAGACCTTTTCCAATCAAAACTTCATAGTCATGACTACTGGATCGGACCGTGACAGAAGCCATTAAAATTCACGTACTTCCTTGCGGTAATCATCGACAGCACGTTTGAGACGTGGGAAGTAATCGGCTGGAAATTCATCTGTAATGGCTTTAGCCAGCTCAAAAGCTACGATATGCTCCATTACGACAGAAGCAGCCGGAACGGCACAGGAATCGGAACGTTCAATACTTGCATTAAACGGTTCTTTGGTTTCGATATCCACACTCTGTAGAGGTTTGTATAAGGTAGGGATTGGCTTCATGACCCCTTTAACGACAATCGGCATGCCCGTCGTCATCCCACCTTCAAAGCCCCCGAGGCGATTGGTACGACGGTAATATCCTCTTTCTTCGCTCCATAAGATCTCATCATGGACCTCGCTTCCGTTTCTACGAGCGGCTTCGAAACCGATCCCGAATTCAACCCCTTTATAGGCGTTGATACTCATTACAGATCCAGCGATTTTCGCATCCAGCTTTCGATCATATTGAACATATGAACCGATTCCAGGTGGCATTCCTTCTACATACACCTCAGTTACCCCGCCGATCGAGTCTCCTTCTTTCTTCGCTTCATCAATCGCATGCATCATTTTCTCTGCCGCTTCTTCGTCAAAAGTACGGACAGGCGATGCCTCTGAAATTTCTCTCCGTTGTTGTAAAGTTAGGTTTTCATCAACATCTGACACAATACCTGCGATTTCACGCACATAGCCTGTCACTTCAATACCAAGCTCCTTCAAAAGCACCTTAGCAACGGCTCCTGCCCCTACTCGTGCTGCCGTTTCCCTTGCTGAAGAACGTTCGAGTACGTTTCTCATATCTCTATGACCGTATTTCATTCCACCATTCAAATCTGCATGACCTGGACGAGGTTTCGTTACCGTACGACGGATCTTTTGCGTTTCCTCAGGTAGAGGATCTTCGCCCATAATGTCCGTCCAGTGTTTAAAGTCATCATTATTTACGACCAAAGTGATGGGAGAGCCAAGGGTGTATCCATGACGAACCCCACTTGTTATTTCTACTAAGTCTTTTTCGATTTGCATACGTTTCCCACGCCCGTATCCGCCTTGGCGTCTGATCAGTGATTCATTTATTTGCTCTCTCAATAAAGGAAGATGAGAGGGAATTCCTTCGATAATCGTTGTTAGTTGCTTGCCGTGTGATTCACCAGCGGTTAAGTAGCGCATAAACGTACCTCCTATGTATTCATCCCCTTGTAGGGGGTGTTCTAAATTTTAGATACTACTATATCATATGGATGTAAATTTGTGTCGTCAAAATATCGGAATTTTTATAAAATAAGATTAGAAAGCGTTTACGAACGCTTATTTTTGCCATTTCCTATAAAAAAACGTGTCAAAAATTTCAAATCCGTGGGTTTGGGGAGAAAAAATCTGCTCCGTGCTTCCGACGAAGAAGATCCCCCCATCTACAAGAGAATGGCAGAAGTTTTTGAAGATACGCCTCTTCGCTTCTTCCGTAAAATAGATCATCACATTGCGACAGACGATGAGATCAAAATCCTTTTGGTAACGGTCAGCTAAAAGGTTGTGCTTTTTGAAGGTGACACTATTTCTGATATCATCAATCACTCGATAAGAGCTTCCTTCTTTTCTGAAGTATTTTCTAAGTATATCTGGTGATACTTGCTTCAATGATCTTTCATGGTACAGGGCTTGTTCTGCCTTCCTTAAGGCATTAACGTCGAGATCTGTCGCAAGGATCTCCACTTGTTGAAGAGGTATGTATCGACTCAATATCATAGCCAATGTGTACGGTTCCTCGCCGGTGGAACATGCAGCACTCCATATCCGTAACTTCTTCTTTTGTTGAAGCAAATACGGAATGACTTTTTGTTCAAGTACTTCAAACCTCTTCCTATTCCGGTAAAATTCAGAAACATTGATTGTCATACGATCTAGTAATTCATCTGACAACGATGAATCGTTTTCCAGGGCGTTGTAATAGCTTTTGAAATTATGATAGCCTCGCTTTTCCCTTAAAGAAGTCAGCCGTCGCTTCATTTGAGCTTCCTTGTACTGCGATAAATCGATTCCTGTTTTTCGATGGACTTTCTCTATGAATTGTATGTAATCCTGACTCATCCCCAAAACTCCCTCTGCTTATTCCCTATAAGCGTACTCCAGCATCTTCAGGTTGTAAACGAGTAACCTCTATCATTCAAAAAAAGCTCCCGATTGTGGAGGACTCGTTTCGAGATGTTTGTGAGGTGGGCGGTTCTCCCCCCCCAGTTCCTTGCCATTTAAGTATCTCGAAACCACTTCAATAAATAGCCGAGATTCTAAGTATTAGCGTGTAGACCCTAAGAGTGTATATTCTCCACTGAAAGTCTGGTACAGAATGCTTGATTACTATAGGACATGGATGGTGGAAGACCCTCACACTCGGCCAAGGGGTTCGTTTCTCACATCCATTGAATGGGGTGGTTGGGAAGCTGCGAGACTCCCGCGGGAATAGATTGGCTGGCGAGACCCCGCAGTGCGAAGCACGAGGAGGCTTGCCGTCATCCCCGCAGGAAAGCGAGTAGCTTCCCCACCACCTCTGGCTCTTTGCATGGCAACGAACCCCGGTAAGCTTGAAACTGAGTCTTCCACAATCCTGCCATATTGTGAATAGTATTTTTTTATGTTGATGAAATGAAAAAAGCCACCTTTGGAAGGTAGCTTTTTTCATTAGTAGATCCAGTTGAGTGAATCTTTTTCATAATCGACGAGTTCCTTTTCATCAAAGAACAAACCGATTTCTCTTTCAGCACTTTCTTTCGAATCAGAGCCATGGATGACGTTTTTCCCTACTGTTACACCATAATCACCACGGATGGTTCCTGGAGCAGCCTCAGCAGGCTTTGTAGCTCCCATCATTGTACGTGCCGTTGCAATTACATCTTCGCCTTCCCAAACCATTGCGAAGACAGGACCTGATGTGATGAAGTCTACGAGCTCACCAAAAAATGGTTTTTCCTTATGCTCACCATAATGCTCTTCTGCAAGTTCTGTAGGAATAGCCATCAACTTGGCCCCTGCAAGTTTAAACCCTTTGCGTTCAAATCTTGCTGTAATGTCACCGATCAAATTGCGTTGTACACCATCTGGCTTAACCATCAAAAATGTCTTTTCCATGACAAACACCTCATCTTATGTATAGTGTGAAAGCGCTTTTAATAAGTGCCATAAAAAAGTCTATCAAACAAAGGGAAGAAAGGCAATAGATTTATGCCCTTCTTTTACCAATATACTTCGCAATCCCTTTCAGGGTCTGTTTAGCACGGTTCGCCGGTAACTTGTTCAAGGATTGGTAGGCTTTTTCCAAATAGCGGTCGCTCAGTTCTAATGACCGTTCGATCGAACCATTAGACTGTACTTTTTTAATCAAGTGCTGAAGTTGATCAGGTGTCAGATCCTCTTTCTCCTGGAAAGCAACATTCAATTCCCTCTTGAACTCTTTTTCTTCCATAGAAAAAAGTACAGGTAGAGTAATATTCCCTTGTAGAAGATCACTGCCTGCAGGTTTACCTAATTCTTTCTCAGATGCTGTAAAATCCAGAACATCATCGATGATTTGATAAGACATACCGACATAGTAGCCATACTGATAAAGCGCACGCTCATGAGCAGGATCTGCATTTGCGGCTATGGCACCGAGTCTACAGCTGGCAGCGATGAGCAACGCGGTTTTCCTTTTGATCCTTCTGAGATAGGTGCGTAGGTTCTGTTCGATATTATATTTATCCCGGATCTGTTCAATTTCCCCTAAACATAATTCAACCATTGTCCCAGCAAGAATCTGGTGAGCACGTGGGTTTTCAAGCACAGATAAATTTTCAAGCGACCTGGCAAAAATATAATCTCCCGTGTACATAGCAATCCGGTTATCCCAACGTGATTTAATCGTAGGTTCCCCTCGCCTCAGTTCCGCTTCATCGATCACATCATCGTGAACAAGGGATGCGGTATGTATGAGCTCCAAAGAAACAGCGACTGCTTTCATACGCTCAATATCATAATGCCCGAATTTACCGCCAAGCAAGACAAAGACAGGACGGATCCGTTTCCCTCCTGCTTGTAACAATTGGCTGGATGCTTCTCTGAGTACTGGATTGTCAGATTGAATCGTATCGTTTACAGCCTCTTCGATTACCGCTAGGTCATTTTTAAGAAAAGAGTAAATCATTGCTAGTTTCATGGCATTTCATCCTTAGTTATTGCTTTTCCCCCATATGCATGGCTGCAACGCCGCCCGTATAGGATTTTACTATTACATTCTTGAATCCGACTTCTTCAAACATCGCTTTCAGTTCCTTTTTTCCAGGAAAGTCTTTAGCTGATTCATGAAGCCAGCTGTATTCTTGATAACTTTTGGCGAAAAGCTTGCCAAATACAGGCATAATCTTTCCAAAATAGAAATAATAGAGCTTTTTAAAGACCGGGTTGGTTGGTTGTGATGTTTCTAAACAGACAACTTTCCCTCCAGGTTTTACAACACGATGCAATTCTTTTAAAACTTGTTGATAATCAGGTACATTCCTTAAACCAAAGCCGATGGTGACAAAGTCGAACTGGTCATTTTCATAGGGCAAGCTCATGGCATTCCCATGCTGGAACTCCACTTGCTTCACTCTGCCAGCAAGCTTTTTTTTAATTCCAACCGATAACATATTTTCACTGAAGTCAAGGCCGATGACCTTTCCCTCTGTACCGACCTCATTCGCTAATGCCATCGTCCAATCACCCGTACCACAACAGACATCAAGCGCACGGTCACCCTTTTGAACATTCATTCGTTTCATGACATCTTTACGCCATAACCGATGTTGTTGAAAGGAAATGATTGAATTCATACTGTCATATCGTTCATATATTTTTTCAAATACGTGATGTACTCTTTCTTCTTTTGATTGTGGTTCCATGTTCACCCTTCTTCCGCTATCTGTCTATGGTTGAATTGATGATGAATGGCAGCATGCATGTAAGATTTCAGCCAGTTGAAATGGACGGGAAGCTGGGTGATTGTCGCTTCCAACCGGTGCATATGGTTTTGTAGCATTTGTTCAATGTTCACCAATACTTGTCCACTATTCCCTAGCAATGCCGGACGTTTGATGAGTGCATCAATGAGAGGGGAAAAATTACCTTCCTGATAGCTGCGCTTTTCTTCCAGCAATTTTTTAGCTAAAAGCCATTCACCCGCCATATCATTAATGGCTGTTTTTTGGACATACGAAGCAACCCTTTGAATAAGAAGGGATTCGATTTTCTTCAAACCTTCTAAAAATTCTTGGAATGACTCCACATCTTTATAATAAAGTTCCATCTTCAATTCGTTGATTTCCTTAATTGCGCCCGCAAGCGTATGAATCATAGGAATGTCGTCAAGTTGAGAGAGGAGATAATAATATAGGCCACTATAATAATCGCCGGCAAGGACCGTCAATTGACGGCTGCGAACGATCTCCCGATCATCGTCTTCATCCGATAATGTAACAAGATCGTGTGTATCAAGAGCAATCTGAACGAGCATCGTTGTAATGATGTATTGTTCTTTTTTCACCTCAGACAAGTTCGTGTGATCCATGATTGAAGACAGGATCACAAGCTTATCTTCATCGATCGTCGGCTCAGGGATAAAACGTACCAAATAAGGGTGGCGAACTTTCGATGCAATTTTTCGTTTGAGTTGTTTGATGTCATTATCTGAAGAATTCAACTTGATCACCTTGTCCCTTCCTGAACACTATTAAACCATTCCCATTATAGCATATTTGACCTTCTACTGTTTACTATGTATACGTTCGCAGAGCGAATGGTCACTCTGCATCGTTCGTCATTTCGCCGTGGCTTGTTTGAATGACAGCTTTCCCACGTACTTTCACGGCAGAAGTGTGCTCGGTAAACTGAGCGATCATTACTTCTCCACTGTCAAGCTTTTCGGAGTGGTGGAAACGCGTATCCGTACCGCGGGTCAAACCGATGACATTCACGCCATCTTCAAGGGCTTTTATGACGAAGAAATCATTGTTGGATGTAGTCATAGGATCGCCTCCTTCTAGTATCATTACTATCTCTTACAAAGGGGACTTTTGTCAAAACATCCACCTTGTTGAACACTGCGAATGAAGAGCCTTTCCATCATTATGGCCTCAATGCAGGATTTTTAAAAAAATAAAAAGAAAAAGGGTGCACATGCACCCTTTTCCTAAGCCCTATGTAGCTATTATTTAACCGCATCTTTAAGGGCTTTACCAGGTTTGAAAGCTGGTACTTTACTCGCGGAGATTTCGATTTCTTCTCCAGTTTGTGGGTTACGGCCTTTACGTGCCGCGCGCTCACGTACTTCGAAGTTACCGAATCCAATTAATTGGACTTTATCACCGTCTTTAAGTGAATCCATGATAGATTCGAATACAGAATCTACAGCTTGTGTAGCATCTTTCTTAGAAAGATCAGCTTTTTCAGATACAGCGTTGATTAGATCTGTTTTATTCATGCCATTCACCTCCTCCCAAGAAGGTTTAACTCATTCAAGTGGTTTCATCCACTTCAAATGTTTATTTAGGTGCCATCTTTATGATGACAAGCCTTATAATAAACGAGTTTAAAGCGAAATTCAATAGACAATCCTGTAAAAAACGCGTAACAACGCGACTTCCGAGCTGAATTCCACTTCATTTCAGGTGTAGCCTACCATAATCTTCTTCAAGTGGCAAACCCTCCAAAACCTTGATATGACGGCATTTCCACAACTTTAATGATCTTCACATAGGTAATTACGACATCCCCCTTAAAAAATCCTTTAAACTTCGTAATTTTTTTCTTAAAAACACTGAAAAGTAAGCATTTCTGGTGTTTTTGAGAATGGAAATGAGAGGATTATACAGTTTCTTCGGATGAAAATAGAACCCACATTTCTATCATTTAAGTCTTATTCAAATCCCTGAAAAAAGCAAAATTAAAAACGGCTCACACGGAGCCGTTATAAAATGATTGCGATCATACCACCAGAACCTTCATTGATGATACGCTCGAGCGTTTCTTGTAGTTTGTACCTTGCATTTTCCGGCATGAGTGCCAGTTTGGCCTGGATGCCTTCACGGACGATCGAACTCAAAGATCTGCCAAAGATATCTGAATTCCAAATGGATAGTGGGTCTTCCTCAAAGTCCTGCATAAGATACCTCACGAGTTCTTCGCTTTGTTTTTCTGTTCCTATGATCGGCGAAAATTCTGATTGGACATCCACTTTAACCATATGGATCGATGGCGCGACAGCTTTCAACCTTACCCCGAACCTCGAGCCTTGTCTGATGATTTCAGGTTCATCGAGAGTCATATCCTCTAAGGTCGGTGCAGCGATTCCATAACCCGTCTGTTTGACCATCTGTAAGGCATCTGCCACCTGGTCATATTCTCTCTTCGCATGGGAGAAATCCTGCATGATCTCAAGTAAATGATCTTTCCCTCGGATTTCTTCTCCGACAATTTCTTTTAAGACATGATCATACAAATGTTCCGGCGCTTGAAGATCGATTTCAGCAATCCCTTCCCCAAGGTCCATCCCTGAGATATGAGCACCTGTAATGTACTCGTATTGATCGAAGTTACCTACGACTGTATCCACATCCCGTAATCGTTTAATATCTTTAACTGTATCTTCAATCGCCTCTTGAAGGTTGTTCCTTAACCAGTGGCGGGAATCAAGAACCATCACCCAGCTTGGTAAATTCACATTCACTTCCAGCACAGGGAATTCGAATAATGCTTCACGTAGAACATTTTGAACATCGTTTTCCCGCATGCTCTCCACGGACAGTGCAAGGACGGGTATATCGTACTTCTCAGAGAGGTTCGCCCTCAATTTTTCCGTATTCGGATGATGAGGCTGTGCGGAATTCACAATCATAATGAAAGGTTTTCCGACTTCTCTCAACTCTTCTACGATTTTCTCTTCTGCTTCCACATAATCAGCCCGGGCGATTTCACCGATGGTACCGTCCGTAGTCACAACGATTCCAATGGTCGAATGCTCCTGGATTACTTTTTGCGTACCAATTTCCGCTGCTTCATGAAAAGGGATCGCCTCTTCATACCAGGGTGTATGAATCATTCTTGGTCCGTGCTCATCTTCATACCCAACCGCACCATTCACGGCATATCCGACACAGTCAACCATGCGGACGCGGATGTCAAGGTGATCATCAATATTGATGTTTGCCGCCGTATTAGGGACAAACTTAGGTTCTGTCGTCATAATCGTCTTCCCTGCCGCGCTTTGAGGCAATTCATCTAATGCACGCTCACGCTCTGATTCTTCCTCCATATTTGGTAAAACAACGAGCTCCATGAATTTCTTTATGAATGTAGATTTTCCAGTACGAACAGCCCCGACGACTCCTAAATAAATATCTCCATTTGTCCGTTTGGAAATATCACTGAAGATATCAACCTTTTCCAAAGGATCCCCTCCCAAATAAAATTTCACCTTCATACAAGCCTAGACAATCTAATTCTATGACGTTGTCCTAGTGAAATATGCAAGAAATTATAAGTACGGAAACTCATACTGGACGAACAATCATAGATGATTCGCATAAACAGGAGAAGAGAAACGCTGGATAGGTAAGGTATAATCAAGTTTAGTTTATGCTCACTAAAAATCTATGAAAAAAACCGTCCCTCTATGCAGGAACGGTTAACAATCATGTCGATGGCTGAGCTTTTGAAAACACAGGCTCTCCATTTTCTACTGTATAGGTAGTCGAATAGGCAGGGACAAATGGGGTATGATCAGTTAATAAGTAACGAATATCTTCCCCTTGTTCGTAACTGTGCTCTTCTTTTCTTAGGTATGTGTACAAGTCTTTCCGATAATCAATATACACTCTCCCCTGTTCATCCAGGTAAACGGGAAGTTTTTGGTCGGAATAGGGGCTGTTGACCATCGGCGGCTCGTCCATTCCAATTTTCTCATGATCCAGTTCATACACCCCAGGAGCGACGAAATCACCGAAAGGCGGATATTTATTATTATCTCGGTAGAATTTCACTTTAACCTGCAAAGAACGTACCTCTTCCGTTGTTCGGAGATCCAGTACTTTCACTGTCGGATCTGTTTCAGGGTGGATGATAACATATTGATAATGGCCGCCGTTTTCAAAGGATGTACCCGGTAAATCATTGAGAAGATTCAACTCCTTCAACTTACTGAATTCAATTGGATACTTTTGAAAGATCGGCGTGTCTTGATCTTTCGTTTTTATAGGCAGCAGGCCGTTTTTCTTTTCCTGATAGGTGTCTACAGCATTTTGAACCATCTCAAGCTGTTGATCATTCGGCACCTGGTTCTTCGCCAACTTGTTCTGCGGATATAGACATCCGGAAAGCAACAATGCCGTCAAGGGCAATAATATGAATAAAAAGCGTTTCATGTAGTGTCTCCCTCCTGTTAGGCCGTCGGTCCGCTCAGGACGATATAAAGAATAATAATTCCTCCGAAAATCATAAACAAATAAGCAAAAACAGCGATCATTATTGATAGAAAGCCCTTTAATTTATATCTGCTTAAGTAAATTAAACCAACAGCCAGGAACAATGAAATAATCCCTGCGAAGGATATGTACATTTTGAGCATTGATTCTGACACAGCTCTTCCTCCTTCAAAGCACACTTTGCTGATGGTATTATACCACAAGTCTTTCTATACGGACAGATGAGAAAACAGAGTCTATCAGTCTTTTATATCCATTTTTACAACCTTTTTAGTATGCTCTGTTAATCATTGAGTCGATGATTAGTTATTAAAGAATATGGCAGGTTTCTTGAAGACTCAGTTTCGAGATGTTTTTGAGTGGATGGGGCTGCGGGGAATGACTCGCTTTCCGCGGGAGCGCGGTGAGCCTCCTCGAGCTTCGCTCTGTGGGGTCTCACCAAGCACTTTTTTCCCGCAGGAGTCTCCCCATTCGCCTCCGCCCCTTTGCCATGGAAGATTCTCGAAACCACTTCTGGAAAAATCAGCTTGTATGATTGAGGGAAGTGGATAATATAACCCCCTCCACAGCTGGCATTCACAACGTAAAAGCTTGATACAGAGCGCTTTATGCATGCTTAGGAGAGAAGAGTGGGAGAAACTCCTTCTCCGTATAGGGGTTCGTTTCTCCCTTATATGAAATGGGGTTGTTGGGAAGCTGCGAGACTCCCGTGGGAGAAGGAGATAGGCGAGATCCCGAAAGGCGATAGCCTGAGGAAGCTCGGCGCTCCCCCACAGGAAAGCGAGTAGCTTCCCAGCCACCCCTGACGCTAAACTTAGCAACGAACCCCGGTTATCTCGGAACTGAGTCTTCCACAATCGGGAGCTTATATGAAATTAACATTGAGATTTACGGAGCGATTCAATTGAAAAAAGCATAAAAAAATCCGGGGCAAACGGTTTGCCCCGGTTGACTAAACAATTCCCTGACCAGCTCATGTGTAATGATTGCTGCGTAATATCTTATGCATACGAATGAAGGACCGCCTCCTCAGGCGCCTATTGGTTCGTAATCATTTTAAAAACTTGCCTAAGGTATTCATATCCAAAGGCATGTTTTGTTTGGTGATTGCTTCAACGATTTTATCTTCCTTCGATTTTGACACGTTCTTATTAGCAACCTTTGCGAGCTGGCGAACAAGACGTCTGACCGTCTTTTCATCACTGAAATCAGCATTCTGTACAGAATTCGCCACTTTGAAGACATCTTCTGGGTCGATGTTTGCCTTTTTCTTCAGATGATCAAAAATATTCTTTTGAAAATCATTCATGAACAATTGACCTCCTCGTGCGTTAGGTTCTGTGTAGTATATGCACGAGAGTCGATATGTGTCAGTCATTCATCTTTTCATCAAGAATATTTGTCAAATCCTCCATTTCATGTCTACGGATCCTTGTCATCAATTCGTCGACGACATCTCTTGGATGAGCCGATTCAAATAGAATCCTGTAAATCCCTGAAGTGATCGGCATTTCCACCCCTTGCTCCTGTGCAAGTTGAAAAGCGGCTTTTGTCGTCCTGACTCCTTCAACAACCATTCCCATTTGGTCTAAAACCTCTTCCAATGGATATCCTTGTCCAAGCTTATTCCCAGCCCTCCAATTTCGACTGTGAGAGCTTGTACAAGTTACAATAAGGTCCCCGATTCCTGTCAAGCCGGAGAAGGTGAGCGGGTTCGCTCCCTTTGAAGTTCCAAGACGGGCAATTTCAGCAAGCCCTCTCGTAATTAGAGCCGCTTTGGCATTATCCCCGTAACCAAGCCCATCCGAAATACCAGCACCAAGGGCGATAATATTTTTCAACGCGCCTCCAAGTTCCACGCCGACCAAATCAGGAGATGTATACACGCGGAATTGACGATTAATGAAGAGGTCCTGCACTTTCTCCGCTACTTCTAGTTCCTCTGCAGAAACCGTTACGGTTGTTGGCTGCCTGAGACTTACTTCTTCCGCATGACTTGGACCGGAGAGGACGACGATATCCTCATACTTTTCTTTCGGGATCTCTTCGGAAATCACTTCAGATACACGCTTGTAAGAGCCAGGCTCGATCCCTTTTGAAGCGTGTGTAATGATCACTTTGTCATTTAGAACTTCCTTTAACTGGCCGCAGACTTCTCTCATAGCCTTTGTCGGAACGACTAAGATCACATGCTTAGCATTTTCTACAGTCGCTCCTAGGTCATGGCTTGCAGTAATCGATTGAGGAAGATCAATATCTTTCAAATATTTTTCATTCCGGTGCGTTTGGTTGATTTCTTCAGCAAGGTTCTCCCTGTGTGTCCAGAGATGAACCTCATGCCCATTATCAGCAAGAACGAGGGCAAGAGCTGTGCCCCAGCTCCCCGCACCAAGTACAGCTACTTTCTCCATGCTACCTACTCCCTTCCTGAAAGAATCAGCTACGTTTCCTTGCAAAAATCTTGATTGGAGTTCCTTCAAAACCGAAGGCTTCACGGATCCTATTTTCCAAGAATCGCTCATATGTGAAGTGCATCAACTCAGGTTCATTAACAAATACCACAAAACTTGGCGGTTTGACAGAAACTTGAGTCGCATAAAAGATTTTCAGCTTCTGACCCTTAATGGATGGAGAAGGATTCATAGCAAGGGCGTCCATAATTACTTCGTTAAGCAGATTCGTCTGCACACGCTTCGCATGATTCTCACTTGCTTCCAGAACTTTAGGGATCAACGTATGAATCCGTTTTTTTGTTTTCGCAGATAAAAAGACAATAGGTGCATAGTCAAGGAAACGGAATTGATCCCGAACCTTATCTTCAAACTCTTTCATCGTTTTTTCTTCCGTCTCTATGGTATCCCATTTATTGACGACGATAATGACAGCTTTTCCAGCTTCATGGGCATAGCCCGCAATCTTTTTGTCCTGTTCATGAATGCCTGCATCTGCATCAATTAAAGTCAGGACAACATCCGAGCGTTCAATCGCCTTCAATGCCCTCATGATGCTGTACTTTTCGGTCGTTTCATAAACTTTGCCTCGTTTTCTCATTCCAGCTGTGTCAATGATCACATAATCCCGATCGTCTTTAGTGAATGGAGTATCGATAGCATCCCTTGTCGTACCTGCGATATCACTGACAATCACTCGTTCCTGACCAAGGAGACTGTTTACGAGCGATGATTTCCCTACATTCGGTCGGCCGATTAAGCTGAAACGAATGGTATCATCATCGATTTCTTCCTGAATTTTTTCAGGGAAGTGTTTCACAACTTCATCGAGCATGTCTCCAAGTCCCAATCCGTGTGTCCCCGAAATTGGGAAAGGTTCACCAAAACCGAGAGAGTAGAATTCATAAATGTTTTCTCTCATTTCAGGGTTGTCTACCTTGTTCACTGCAAGAACAACCGGTTTATTTGATTTAAATAGAAGTTTGGCGACTTCTTCGTCAGCGCCGGTAATTCCATCACGGCCGTTTACCATGAAAACAATGACATCTGCTTCATCAATAGCTACTTGTGCCTGTGCTCTCATTTGCACGAGCAACGGCTCGTCCCCAAGTTCAATCCCACCGGTATCAATGACA
Organism: Halobacillus trueperi; assembly: GCF_003386945.1. Lineage (NCBI taxonomy): Bacteria > Bacillati > Bacillota > Bacilli > Caryophanales > Bacillaceae > Halobacillus > Halobacillus trueperi. Next base: position 262,167 of record NZ_QUAE01000005.1, read on the forward strand.
TTGAATCGTGTTGTCAGCCATTCGGCTTCTGCATAAATCCGGTCTCTCGTGACACCGGGCGTATCTTCTACAATAGAGATTCTTTCTCCAACAAGTCGGTTGAATATCGTTGATTTCCCAACATTCGGTCGTCCTACAATAGCAATTACTGATTTTCTCATGAAAGGATCATCCTTTCTTTATTTCTATTTTCATTATTCCATGTTTCCTCAGTAGTGAAAAGCAAAAAAATACTGCTCTCCCCCGTGCGATGGTTTAACAGCCCATCTTCCGAAGAACAGCAGGAAGCCATTAACTTTATTATCTTAGCAAACTTTAGAAAAAGAAACAATTCTTTCTCAATGCTTGACGATAATATATAGTTGATCACTTAATGCATGAGCGATTCCATCCAAAATAGCTTCTAAGTTTGCTGCAACAGCTTCCATTTCCTCTTTCGTTTCACACTTGAATACAGCTGCACTGCCGTGGACTTTGTTTTCCTGTGTCGTAACGGAAGCCAGTATCGCTTTCTCCATTTTCATGAATGTTTCCTCCTACCTTTCTTCGAAGGCATTTGTATGGCATTTTCGAGAACGGGTACGTGTTCAATAATCTCTTTCGCCCGTTTTGAATCCTTTTCTTGAGGAAGAATGAACACTCCAATCCTTCCATCATTCAAGTCTCTTTTGATCAATGGCACAAGAGCGGGTGTCCCTGAATCCCTGAAGACCCCCAGGGTCACAGATACATCATGCAAGATGGCCTGCCTCTGCCCAAGGTTTGCAATGGTAGAACGGACACTGAATTCTTTAGGGGTTAATACGAAGCCCATTCCATATTTCAAAATCTCTTCCTGCCGCTCAGGCAATCCAATGTTCATGATGTAAATGTTATCGACATACAATCCGGCTCCGTCGAAGGAAATGGATTTCTCTTCTACCGTTACGATATCCGAGAGCTTCGAACCGCTCATCAACATTCCAGATAGAAGAAAGCATATGACAGCTGCCCCTAAAGCCACCCAAACATTAAGTGCTAAATAACAGAGGGTGACGACAAAAGAAGTGAAAATGACGAGGTAATTTCTGCTCTCGAAAGCAACTGCTATTCCTTCAATATACGTATTGCCCCGTGGGACAAGTTCATAAGAGTCCATTTCCGTCAATGTATTCCTCTCCATATTGCGTACTTCCCGGAACTGAGAAGCAGCTAACGTCAAAAAAGTCACGGCGGTGAATTCCTTTTCCATAATAGAGGGGATCGCGATGGTTCCAAGCGCAGCTGCAATAAACCCTAAGGATAAGTGGATGATCTTCCCATGAAGGTAAGTCGGATATTGCCTGTAATCAGTACGCAACATAAAGACTCGAAGAGCTGTACCAACGAGGATTCCTAAAATGATTGGATAGGTGTATTCATTCACACAAAAGCAGCTCCTTTAGATAGGGATTTTCTCTTTTTACGAATAGTTCTCTTCCATTGATCTACGCCATGAAAAAGGAGCAGTACAAACACCCCTTTTATCGAGAGAGAAAGCATTACATGAGTATTAATGAGCCCTTCGTTTTGATAAAGGGCGAAAATAATGAAAGAAAATAAGGAGCCACCAGCATTGGTTAACATCCATAAACCCATCTGGCCACCTACATCCTTAACGAACAGTCGAAGAATTCCCACGATCACAAAGAGAAACAGAGAAATTCCCGGGAAGTTCACCCACACAGGATGCACGATGAGAAACATCCAAATCGCTGCGTAGCCAACGCTAAGAATGAACGGCCAGAAATAATCAAACACGGTTCTTTTAATCGATATAAAAAGATAAGTTCCGAAGACGAGAAGGATAAGGACGTGAAAGTAAAATTGACCTTTTTGACTCCAAGAAAGTATGTCATATGTACACATAAAAACACCCAAAATCAGTAACAAATCGCGTTTCAGTTTCCGACGTTGAATGAAAAAGACAGCTATGACCGTTAATGACCAAGCAAACCAGTAAAACGTTGCCTCCAAGACCCCACACCTCCCAAGCTTCACCATTTATTATGTGTGGTTCACGAAAGCTTTAAACATATTATATAAAGAAAGGGTTTGTTAGCCCGTAATTATGATTATTAGTTATTAAAGAATATGGCAGGATGGTGTAAGACTCGATTTCGTGACTTTTGTGGGAGTTTAGGGGCTCCGGGAAAAGGTTCGCTTTCCGTGGGCGAGTGATGAGCCTCCTCGAGCTAACGCTCTGTGGGGTCTCATCTACCACGCACTTCCTCTTAGATATCCGGTTCCGGCGCCTAGCGGCTAGTGAGACTTCCCTCGCTTCTGTACGATAAGTCAACATCGAATCACTCCGTTCTTCGTGTTTCCTTTATCTCCGCCAGCTCAGTCCAGTCCATACGCCGCTGATCGAGGCGCCTCCACACTTAAGGTAGGAGTCTCACCTTTTCCCTCCGCCCCTTTACCATACGAGATTCTCGAAATCCCTCTAACAGTAACCTGCCGAGCTCTGTAAAAAGGCCCTTTTCACTAAAGCCGTTATAGAGTCGTTTTTACCATAGATCCAGCAAGAATAAGGCGTGGGAACAGGGTCTGGGAAACGTCCGCATGAAAAACGAATGGAGACAAGAACGTGTGTGTTTTTCTACTGACTAATTCCAAACACCGCAAATCGTCGTTTCCCTGACCCCGTATCCATGGCCAGGAATTGTCATTCATTATTTCAACTAGGCAAGGCTTTCTTTAAGAATGCGCGGTATGTGCTCCTAGTGCTCCTAGCGCTCCCGCGGAAAGCGAGCTATTCCCCGTAGCCCCCATCCACTCACCAAAAGTCTCGAAACTGAGTCTTCCACAATCGGGAGCTTATATTAAATAAGCATGAAAAAAGCTACATAAAAAAGCCTATGACAAATTTGTCATAGGCTTAGTTCATCCTTTGGTCATACCATTGCTTCGTATAACCGAGCATTACGTATGGTTTTCCATTCAATTCCTTAGGGTGGAGTGTATTTTGAAGCATCATAGCTATTTTGAATTCATGTAGAATATGATGGATCTCTTCAGTTAATGCTTTCCTTCCTTCATTCACCAGTATCTTCAGCAGTGATCCAGCCATTCCGAAACCTTTTGCACCGAGCACCATCGCCTTCGCTCCATCAAGGCCGTTCCGAACTCCTCCTGATGCGAAAACATGCAAATCATCAGAAATAGACGTCTCAAGAACAGATACTGGAGTGGGGATGCCCCAATTGTTAAACGAAGTGTACGCACGCTCGCGCCTCATGTTTTCCACTCTAGAGAAATTCGTCCCCCCTCTTCCACCTACGTCAAGGTGACGAACTCCCATTTGATAGAGTGTATCAGCGGTTTCTTTAGACATCCCATAGCCAACTTCCTTTACTATTACTGGAACATCGATATGGTCAATAATGTCCTGAATCCTGTGCATCCGCTGTGAAAAATCTCGATCCCCTTCAGGCATAATCATTTCCTGAAGAGTGTTGATATGAATTTGCAGAGCATCGGCATGAAGCATACGAACCGCTTCCCTTGCCTGGTCTAAAGTAGCTTCACTTCCTACATTAGCAAAGATGATCCCTTCAGGATTCATTTCTCGAACAATTTCATAAGTTTTTCGTTCTTCAACATTTTTTAAAGCTGACATTTGAGAACCTACAGCCATACCGATTCCAGTCTCTTTTGCTGCTATAGCCAAGTTACGGTTGATCGCCATGGTCTCTTCTCCGCCACCGCCAGTCATCGCATTAACAAAAAGAGGGGAACTTAAATAAAGTTCCCCTACTTGTATATTCATCTGTATATCCTCGAAATTGAGACGGGCAAGACTTTGATGAACAATTTCGATATCATCAAAATGATTATGAATCTCCCGTTCGTGACTGATGGCATGGCGGATATGGTCAATCTTCCTTTCAGATCTGCTCATATCCATCCCTACTTCTATTAAGCTCTATACCATTTAGACTTGGTTCAAAGACCAGTATTTAATTGTCCAAGAGCTTATTTTTTATATTTATCAAGTTTGTCGCCAATCATGTCACTTAAAGAGAAACCTGAATTGTCATCTTCTTTCTCATACTGTTGGATTTCAGCACGAGTTTCGTCACGCTCTAACTCTTTCATGCTTAATGAAAGGCGTTTAGCATCCTCGTCAACATCCAGAACTTTCACTTCAACCGTTTGTCCTTCTTCTAACACTTCATCAGGTGTACCGATGTGGCGGTTGGAAATTTGAGAAATGTGGACAAGACCTTCGACTCCCGGAAACACTTCTACGAAAGCCCCGAAACTTACGAGACGACGAACGGTTCCTTCAAGAGTCTCACCAGGGTTCACTTTTGAAGTGATGTCATGCCATGGTCCTGGTTGAGTAGCTTTCAGTGAAAGAGAAATTCTTTCATTGTCACGATCGACGGAAAGTACTTTGACTTTGACTTCTTGGCCTTCTTCCACAACATCAGATGCTTTTTCCACATGCTGATGGGATAACTGGGAGATATGTACAAGTCCGTCAATACCTCCAAGATTTACAAAAGCACCAAAGTCAGTCAAACGTTGTACAGTACCCTCGATGACTTGTCCTTCTTCTAGAGATTGTAGCACTTCATGCTTCTTCGCCGATTCCTCTTGCTCAACGACTGCACGGTGGGAAAGGATTACACGGTTTTGCTCACGATCCAATTCCACGACTTTTAGGGAAAGCGTTTTTCCTTTATAGTCTTCAAAATCTTCAACGTAATACGTTTCAACCAAAGAAGCTGGAATGAACCCACGCAGGCCGATATCGACAACAAGCCCGCCTTTTACAACATCTTTAACTTCAGCTTCAAAGATTTCTCCGCTTTCGAACTTAGCTTCTAGATCTTCCCATGCCTGATCAGCATCAACGGCACGCTTAGAAAGTACGATTTCATCATCTTCCACTTTCTTCACTTGTAGAGTGAGCTCGTCTCCTTCACTCACTGCATCTGAAGCTTTTTCTACATGAAGGCTGGATAATTCACTGATAGGTACAATACCTTCGACTTTATATCCAACATCTACGAGGACCTGTTTTTCTTCAATCTTCACGACTTTACCAGTCACGATGTCCCCTGCAGAGAATTCTTTCATTCCAGATACTTCTTGATTCATTTCATCCATACCAAGCTACCTCCTTCAATTTCCGACACAACCTAATAATACAGAAATGCCCTTTTGTCTAACTTCTAATATTTAGAGCATTTTGTCAAGTGATTACGCCTCATGATTGATGAATTTTATGCAATTGTCTGATTTCTTCCATGATCCGATCTGTAACAACCTGGGCAGAAGCCTTCTGTTCACGATATTCCGTCATATCAATCGGTTCACCATAAACCACTTTCAATTTCTTGAACTTTTTGTATGGACCGATAATCGCGCAAGGAACTATCGCCGCTTCAGACCGCAAAGCAAAGAAACCAGCTCCGGCAAGGCCTTTGCCGATTTCGCCGTTTTTCTGCCTTGTCCCTTCAGGAAATAGTCCAAGGGCATGGCCTTCTTTTAATATATCCAGACCTTTTCTTAAGGCGTTCCTATCCCTCATGCCACGTTTGATCGGAAAAGCATGGACTTTTTTCAATATACCCCCGATGACAGGGTTTTTAAACAACTCTTCTTTCGCAAGGAAGTAAATATTCCGACTACTCGTTATGCCTACAACCGGTGGGTCCACGTTGGAGATATGGTTGGAACAAATAATGACTGGACCTTCTGCAGGAATGTTCTTTTTTCCGACAATCTTAATTCTGTACATCGGATATAAGATCACACTACATAAGGCTTTTCCTAATTTATAAAGATTCATCCCTGCTCCCCCTTCTCCCATTTCTCATTCACGATATTTAGAATCCCCTCGACTACTTCGTCGATATTCATGGATGTTGTATCGATCTCGATGGCATCTTCTGCTTTTACCAACGGGGCGATCTCTCGATTGGAGTCGATTTCATCACGTTTTCGGATCTCTTCTTTCAATTGTTTCAAATCAGAAGGAAAACCCTTTTCAAGATTTTCTTTATGACGCCTTTCTGCTCTTTCTTCGACAGAAGCAATCATAAAGATCTTCACTTCCGCGTCTGGAAGCACATGGGTTCCAATATCACGGCCATCCATGACCACACCCTTGTCCTTGACGAGTTCTTGTTGTCTTTGCACCATTTCTTCGCGAACATTTTTGTGCTTAGCAACGATTGACACTTGATTGGTGACCTCTGCTGTCCTGATTTCCTCAGAAACATCACGTTGGTCGAGGATGACTCTTTGTCCGGCATCACTTTGAACGAGATTTAAATCAGATTGACTTAGAAGCTGAGCCAGACCATCCTCATCTTCAAGCGAAATGCCTTGTTTCAAGGCTTTCCATGTTAATGCTCGATACATTGCACCTGTATCTACATAAATAAAAGAGAGCTTTTCTGCGACTTTTTTTGCTACAGTACTTTTTCCGGCTGCCGCTGGGCCGTCAATGGCAATTGTCATTGTGTTCATACGATCCGTATCCTCCATCTGTCTTATCAAAGAGAAAACGCACTGGCACAGCGCGTTTTCTCTAAAATTTTTGCTTAATGATCACAGTCAAGAATAACATAATTCTACTATGAAAATCCATTTTATTTGAGTGCTCTCATCCGTGATTGCATTTGTTGTTCAAAGCAATATTTGATAATCAACTGCCTGTCCTTTTCATGAATATCAATAAATTCAATAGAAACCCTTTCAGGCTGGGAAACTTTTGCCGGAATGACGCGGATGACCTTTCCGATTGCAAACACGTAATGGATCTCCCCTGTATTCATGGGAAGGACCAGAGTCAAGTCGATCTTATTCTCTTCCTCTAATTTATCAGAGGGCGATTGTACGACCATGACGCCTCCTCCACTAATATCATTCGTAATGGTAGGAAAAGAACAAGTATCCCATTCTATAGCTACATCCACAGATGCGTCGACACGGACATACTTACGTCTTTGGACCCTGTTCAATTCTTCCAAACCTGGAAAGAATAAAGCGATAACTGGTATGTTTCTTTTTTCCCTTGCCACCACCTCTGTCTTAAACCAATAAACGGATTGGTCTTGACCGACGAAGCTTGCTTGGAATTGTGTGCCATCCAGAAAAAAACCTGTCCGGCCGGTTATAGTATGTACAGGATAATCAATGTAAATTTTACTATCTTCAAAGTCCACCAATTTACACTTGTAATGATCGACTTCATCCACTTCTGATTTTTTCAACTCCAGTGTCAGAGGTGTCCCCACCTTCAAATTCTGCATCATGCTCCTCCTCTATAAACGTGATTATATTATCTCACGTCTTTTTAAAAAATGGAAGATGATAGGTCTAAAGACAGAGAAAAAGAACCCTAATCAAAGGGTTCTTTTTCAGACCTCCTGGTTGAACTTCATCTCCGCTTTCTTCAATGTTTCCACTTTTTCTTCTTGTCCATTGGTCGCATTGATAAAGATACGATAGGTCGTATTTTCCATCGTAGCCAGGAATTCATAACAGAGGACTTGTTCATTGACATCATTTTCAATTACAGAAAGGTGATTTTCCTGTATCTCAACATTTGGATTCACTTTTCCTCTTGCTTCTTCCAATGAGATTTCAGGTTCATTGAGTTCTCGCTCACTATGGAAATTGTAATAATCACGAGCACTCATGCCTAACACTTCCCCGTTATCAAGCGCCACTTTTACCACAACAGAATCAGGGAAGAACCTGACATCATTTTGAGTGTAGAGGAAACGGAAGACCCCCATGTTGTCATATTGATTGCTTTCGACGAGCTCTAGATTAGATATTTCCAAGCCTTCCGCATATTCCTTCGCTTTTTCAGAAGCTTCATATAGCGAAATTTTAGGCTCTCCCACTTTACGGCTGATCATAATTGTCAAAGGATGTCCGCCTTTTTCCGTTAAATCGATGTATCCATTCTTATCACCGTTTTGGAAGGAAGCTGTGTACATAGGTACATCAGCGCCTTTCCCTGATTTTGTAACCGTGAGCTTATCTGTGGATACTTTTTCCAGCCACTGACTGGCAATTTTTTTCGCTTGTTTTTCATCGATTTTTTCACCTTCAAGGTGTCGAAAGCTTTTTTCTGGGCCGGAGGAACCGAGTCCTGTTTTAGTCACGGATTCTTCGAAGCCATCCATAGATTTTTCTACCGTCTTGAATCCATTGACGATGGTATTGTCACCGACTTCATCGTTTGTAGCTAAGGCAAGTTCAACATCCATCCATCTTAAATTATCTTTCATTACGACATTTTGTACTTTTCTGAGTTCCCCTTCAATTTCACCGGACTTTTTGTGGAGCTCTTCCAGCATTTGAATCTCCTCTTCACTAAGGGGTTTCTTTTCCAGGTCTCGAACAGCTGTCCGATAAGTAAACTCACCGATGTCGTGTAAGAATTCTTCAGTTTTATTAAAAGGAAGAAGCGTCAGTGGCAGTTGACCTACATCTGAACTTGCATCAGATGAAATTTTCCATATCTCAGCGAGTTGAGGAGATAATCGGTTTCGAGAGTTCATCGCTAGGCTTGAACCGATTTTGTCATGGAGAAGATCGACATTGTAAGTCAGTTCATGAAATGCTCTTTGATAACTGTTTTCAGCTTGGATCAGAACGGCATTTTTATCCTGGTTCTCTTTATACCCCCACACACCTGCACCGATCGTAGTTATACTCAGTAATATGATGGCGATCCATTTTCCCATACGCCCACCTCCTATTTACAGAAAATATGTTTGCCGATTTGTTTGATTTGTGGTCTTGACCAGATCCAGTCCGATGTAGCTGTGTTCGGATTGAAGTAGTACAAGGCTTGACCAGAAGGATCCCAGCCATTAATCGCATCCATAACCGCATCTTTCGCCTGATCATTTGGTTCCAGCCAAATTTGACCATCAGCTACGGCAGTAAAAGCACGAGGTTCGAATATGACACCAGATGCATTGTTTGGGAATGAAGCACTCTTGATCCTGTTCAGTATGACCGCTGCTACTGCCACTTGGCCTACATAAGGCTCACCGCGAGCTTCACCGTAAACAGCGTTTGCCATCAATTGAATATCATTTTGTGAATAGCCACTTGGAACATTGACGGCTGTCGGTTCCTCTGGCTGCTGTTGCTGCTGGTTTTGTTGTTGTTGCTGATTTTGTTGTTGATTTTGTTGCTGCTGTTGATTTCCTTGTTCTGTTTGTTGAGTTTTAGGAGTACCTCCATAGTGCGTAAAATCTTTACCTTTTCTGATCTGTTCTTTCACATAACCCTCATCATAGTTGCTTGCTTTATTCAGCTTATTTTTCACTTCCTGACCCACGAGCCCATCAATTTCCAGACCGAATTCATACTGAAAATTACGAACTGCCCAATAGGTTCCCCAACCGAAAACTCCATCGATTTGGCCGTTGTAAAAACCTAAGTACTGCAACCTGGATTGAAGTTCAATGACATCATCACCCGTGGCCCCTTGCTGAATGACCTGATTTGAAAAACCTAGGACAGGTTTGACATAGGTCAACTCTGATAAAGGGAAAAGCAACAAGGCTAAACCCAAAAAAACGACCATCGTCTTCTTCCATACCATCCAATATCCACCCCTGACCCAATAGTTTTGTTATAAGGGTAGTTTTTAACAGAACCAAAAGATTATGCATATTTTCATTTCTAAGCTCAGCAACTATGAAAGGCACATTATTATCCGCATCTTCTATATATGCTCCCGTTTGTGGAAGACTCAGTTTCGAGATAACCGGGGTTCGTTTGCTGTATTTGGAGTCAGGGGTTGTTGGGAAGCCACTCGCTCGTATATTATAGTTACCAGATAATTTCTGGTGGACCTCACTACCTTCTTGCGAGGTATAATGAGGGCAATCAGATGGAGGTGTCGACGTCTCGCTTGAAGCTTAGTCTTCGTAGGAAAGA